>JALVYA010000231.1 GCA_027038095.1 Archaeoglobaceae archaeon | reverse complement strand
ACTCGCAGAATACCAGTTTTTCCGAAATTGGGAAAGTGCTGAGGAAATTTATCTGTTTTCTCCTTCGCTTCTGGAAATTTTAGAATATTACTGTCAAACGCATAGTGATAAAATAAAATTAAGAAAATTTAAGTAGTAGAATTACTGTAACGATTAACGGTAAAGTTATCAGAAACGACGTAATTAAAACTGTACCAGAGGATAATCGGTATGAAAGATGTTGAAATGTTACTCAATTCGTTTCCCTGCCCCGCTTACGCTCTGGACAGGGATGGAAAGGTAAAATTCTGGAACAGAGAGTGTGAAAGAATTTCGGGAATTTTCCGTAACGAGGTAATTGGCACTTTTGACTGCTGGAAACTGTACTTCGAAGAGAGAAAAGACACTCCAGCAATCAAAGTTTTAAAAAATAACAAAAGTCATATTGAAGAAGAAATTATAATTAAAAATAAAAGATACAAAGTTATGGCGTTTAGATTTGAAGACCTCGTGATGGAAATCGCAATTGAAGTTGACGGTGCTTTTGAAAAAATAAGCAGTCTTCTTAGAGATGAGAATTTAAGGAACCTGAAATTGCTGCTCGGTAAGTTAACGCGAAACCTCATGGGAACAAACCATTTCGAAGTTTACGTGAAAACTGGAGGTGGGTATAAACTCGTGGTAGGAAGTCCCCGCGTCGAAGGTGACGAAATAATAAACTTCAGACACAAACTCGCAAAAACGGCAAATCGATGCACGGGCTTAACTCATGTCGCAGAAGGAAATGCTTTTACTTCAGAGTTTAAAGACCTGCAGTGTTACGTCGTTCCGCTGAGGTTCGGGAATGAAGTCGTTGGCTTTTCGCAGCTATGCTTCGAACAGGAAGGAGTGTTTGAAAACGAATTTTTCAGTTTCTGGAAAAATCTTTTATGTCTCATACTTAAACAGTTGCGTACGGAATACGAACTCGAAGAAAAAACTCAGTGGTTGAAGTGCGCACTTGATGTTTGCAACGAGGGAATAGTTTTTGTTGATAAAAGCTTGAGAATTATTTATTTCAATAAATTTTTCGAAGATTTAACCGGCTACGGCAAAGAAATTTCAGGTTTAAAAATCAATGCGATTATACCGGATCAGAAACAGATTGACTTCGCAATTAAACAGGCTTTACTTGGCGATACAGGAGTGTGCAAAACGATACTGATCAGAAAGAATGGAGAATGTTTGTCCTGCACTTTCAGAATCAGGTCAATAATTCTGGAGGGAAGTCCTTTGTTTTGCTGCTCGATTTCGAAATCTGACGTTGATGACATGCTGCAGCTGTATGAAAGTGTTTTCAGTTTAGTCCTCAAAGAAAAGACATATACATCTCTTTTTGCCAGATTCTGTAAAATTCTGGAAAAAACTTTTCCGGAAATAGCTTTTACATGGTGCTATACAAAGATTAAAAATCCAAAAATATACTCACCAAAAAGGAAGATAGAAAGAAAACTTGTAAACAACAGGGAATTCATACTTTGCCTGTACAGGTTTAAAAACGGTAAACTCGATATCGCTGTCAGGTGCGAGAACTGCTATATCTGTGATTTGTATAAAAATGGATATTATTACGTTTTCCCGGCAGCTTACAGAGGGAAAGTCTATGGAATCTTTGGAATTGTATTTAAAACAAGACCTGACGAAATGAAACTGAAAACACTGAAAAACATAATAAACACCATAGGATTTGCAGCAAGGTGTATAGAGCTCGGCAGAAATGTGGAATACCTGATTTCCGGAATTCAGGACGAAGTGCTTAAAGTGAGAACCATCTGCGACAGACTGGTTAATCCCGTTTCCGGAGCGGCTTTACTTCTTGAAGGTTTAATAGAAGAATTTAACGATTTGAGCAGGGAAGAAATTAAGGGAAAAATAGAAATGTGTTACAAACAGCTAAAAAAGCTCAGCAAATCTACAGAACTCATAAGAGAAATCGAAGAGAGTCTTCTGAAGAGAATAGAAAAATTTTAAGCTTCCTTTCAGTCCTCCACAGATATCCTTTCAAGCTGGCTCGAAACGTTCCATATCAGGGTTCTCACGTGCATGGGTATGTTCGGATCGGCTGCTATATCCTCAAGTATTGATATGGCAGATGCAGCTCTAACGGCTAAACTACCCTCTCCGTGCAGCAAACTCTCCTTGATTTCTCCCGCAACTTTTCTAATATTTCTTGGAACTGTATCGTCCTGAATTATTCTATCAAGAACTTCCAGCACACTATCTGGAACTTCTTTAGCCACTGTACCACCCCCGAGAAGTGAAGCTTTAAGTTCAGCTCAAATAATGAGGTTACATGGAGGATAAAAAAATTTCGGAGATGGCTGAACTTCTCTGTAAAGGTGTAAAAATGCTGTCGTACCACTGCCCCGAATGTAATGTCCCCCTCTTCAGTAACGGTGACAGGATATTTTGCCCCGTTTGCGGGAGAGATGCAGTTTTTGAAAGTGAGCTCGAAAAAGTTGTGAGCTCGGAAGAAACTCTGGAGAGAATGGCTGAAGAAAGAGAAAAAGAGGAAAAAGAAAGCGCGGGAGTGGAAGCCAAGCTTGACACTTCAGCTGATGCAGAAGGTGTGGGGAAAAAGGTTGTTGGGGTGGATGTTCCACAGGAAATAAGGGGGTTGGGTACCGGAGAAAAACCCATCGATTCAGCTTTAAAATCAATTCAGCTAACAATTTCAAAGCTCTGCAGAAAAATGGAGGAAGAAAATGAGATTTCTCCAATAGAAAAAGAAGTTAAACTGGTTAAAGAACTAATAGAAGTTGCTGAGAGATTGATAAAGATGAAAAACGATTTCCAGTAGAAACAAAGGGGTCCGGGTGAAAGCATTAAAACGAGCTATGCAATATCGAACCTGAGCAGGGCACCAATCCCGCCCAGAGCCATCAACCTCTTCCCCGGCTCAAATTCTGTACTCATTATGACCACCTTTCCTCCCATTTCCTCCACTCTCTCCAGAAGCGAATCAACGTCCCACTTCTCTCTTTCCTCTCTGAGAAATTCATCAGCAACGAGTAAAACTTCGATAGCTCCGTACTCACAGGCTTTTTTAACCTCTTCCAGCCCGTAAGCAACCTTTTCTTCCTTTGCGATTCCTTCGAGCAACCTTTCCATGTATTCAGCTTCCTCAATTATTCTCATGTCTTTAGCAATTCTGGAAATAACACCTCTCCTCAAAACCTCCACAAAACCCCTGACGCCTATTGTGGAGCAGTTGACTAGAATACACTTTTTAGCAATTTCGGGATCTCTCTCCTTCAGAAACTTCAGAAAGTCCTCCTTTGCAAATCCCGGACCGGCAACAACGAGGTACCTGAACTCCATGTTTTTCAGAGCTGAGAGAACTTCGGAAAAAAACTCAATCCTCGAAGAACTCTCCTTTCCGTAGCTTTTCCTTATTGAGGCTACCTCCTCAACACCCCACTGCCTCAAAACGCCTATGATTGCGTCTCCTTCCTCAATCGTAACTATTACTATTTCGGGCTGAGAACTCGCCTTTACGGCGTTTCTGATTCTGTCCAGCTGTTCCTTCTTCCACTCCTTGATTATGCTCAGCTCCTTCCCAACTCCAATGTTGAGCGTGTGGTACCCCGAATCCTCAATTCCCCCAACTATTTTACCGGAAATTCTGAGCCTGTTCGCGAATTTGTGAAATTCAACCCTTTCGACCTCAACCCCTATTCTTACCGTAACCATTTCCTTGTCGCTCCTGAGCTTATCGCTGCTCTCGCACACCCTTTTGCTCAGCGAATAAACGATATCTCCCGGCTCAATTACGTACTTCAGGTGCCACAGGTCGTCCAAACTCTCGGGTACGAGCTTTAGCTCTCCCTCTACCCTGCCTCTGGACTCCTTCAGTCTCTCCTCAATCAGCTTCATTAAACCAAGAGGCGCAAACTACTTTATAAAGAGGTCGGGAGTAATTTCTGAGAGAACATGATAGTGGTTACCGAAAAGTGTGTGGGCTGCGCCACTTGCATGCTTGTGTGCCCGAAAGACGCAATAACTGTTGAGGGAAAGGCGGAGATAAACCATGAGCTGTGCGAGAACTGCAGGAAGTGCGTAAATTACTGCCCGGTTGAAGCGATAAACTTCTTAAAAACGTAAAAGTCGGAGAGTTGTTAGATGAGAATTGGCGTGATTGGAGCGGGACTTGGAGGACTTCTCTCAGCCTCTCTGCTCTCCGAAATGGGATACAGAGTGGAGGTTTTTGAAAAGCTACCTTTCCTCGGTGGCAGGTTTACGAACTTCAACTACAGGGGATACGAGATATCAACAGGAGCTCTTCACATGATTCCTCACGGAAGCAGGGGGCCTCTTGCCAGAATGCTGAAAAAGGCTGGAGCTAAAGTGGAAATTGTCGATTCAAAGCCCGAAGGAACAGCTCTTTACAACGGGGAAGAGGTAAAAATAAGCAGAAAAAGAATTCCTCTCCGTTCCCGAATAGCTTTTCTGGCTCACTGTGTGAAAAACTGGTTCAAGGAAGTTAAGCTGTCCGAGCTCGAAAAGAAGCTGGACGACTTCAGCGCCAGATACCTGAGAGCGTTTCTGGGGTGGTCGTTCAGCATAACTCCGGAACAGACGACGCTGAGCAAAATCTATCCCGTTTACAGGTCTATTTTAGAGCTTGGAGGTCCGGGAGTTCCTGTGGGTGGATGCAGGTCTGTGATAGAGGCTTTAGTGGAAGTCATAAGGAGTAATGACTGCGAGATAAACAGACAGAAAGTTTCAGTGATAAGAAAGGAGGGGTACGGCTTCAGCGTTCACCTTGAAAACAGAACAGCAAAGAGGTTTGACGTTGTAATCTCGGACATCGGACACGAGGAAACAGCAAGACTTTCCGGCTTAAAGAGCTATGCAAAACTCGAACCGAGCAGGGGCATAAAGTACTCAATAGCAGTTAAACAATCGTTTATAGACCATACGGGAGTTCTTTTCACTCTGAATACGAGAAGGATAAGCGGTATGAATCAGGTTACGAATGCAGACCCGAATCTGGGAAAACAAAACTTCCTGATGGCTCATCAGCCAATGCTGACAACTAACGTCAGGTTTGAAATCTCGGAAGGTTTGAAGGATCTGAAAGAGCTGCTTAAGGGATACGACTACGAAATACTCGCCGTACAGAGCTTCAGTGACGGGTGGCCTGTCAACAGAGCCCTGGCAGGGAGTGATATAGGGTGCAAAACTCCTGTTAACGGACTTTACGTTGTGGGCGATGGAGCCAAAGGCCATGACATAGAGGTGGACGGAATAGCTCTCGGAGTAGAAGAAGTGGTGGAGGAAATCAGAAAAACACTTTAAGTTTGAGGAAGTGAGGGTATGGAAATGAAACTGGAAATGAAACCCCAGATATTCCTCAGGGACGTTGTGAAAACTTACGGTCGTTTCAAAGCTCTGGACGGAATCAGTCTTTCGATTGAGAAAGGGGAAAAAGTTGCCATTTTGGGCCCGAACGGAGCGGGGAAGACAACTCTCGTCAAGG
>JALVYA010000230.1 GCA_027038095.1 Archaeoglobaceae archaeon | reverse complement strand
CGGAGGTTTTATCGCTCTCAGAACCTGCAGCCAGAAGGCTGTACAGGAGGAGTATTTTAAAACCCGCCTTCATTCCTCACAAATTTTTTTCTGATATTGACGAAGCGTATTTGCTGGAAAAGAAGTTTGGCAGGTACGAGGAAGGTACGTTTATTGCCCTTTCGAACGGTAAAAGCTATCTGGCGAGGGGATTTCCGAAAATAAAAAGAGCTCTGGTTCTCGGAGAGTGCGTGAAAAAACACTTCGAGAGCTGCGATGTGGCTGTTGAAGAAAAGATTAACGGATACAACGTCAGAATACTGAAAATAGGCGAGGAAATTTACGCGATAACGAGGAAAGGATACGTGTGTCCGTACACGACTGAGAGAGCAAGAGAGGTGATAAATAAGGAGTTCTTCAGGGATTATCCAGAATACATGCTCTGCTGTGAAGCTGCGGGGCTCGAATCTCCTCACGTTCAAAAAGAAATTTACGGAAAAAGACTTAACTTTTATCTATTTGACGTTAGAAACTCCAGAACGAATGAAGCTCTGAACGTTGAAAGGAAGATCGAAATCGCAGAAGAATACGGTTTCAAGCTTGCGGAAGTTTTCGGTATATGGAGCGGCGACGAACTCGTGGACAGAGCTTTCAGAGTCATTCGCAAACTCGACAGGGAGGGCAGAGAAGGTATTGTTATGAAGGACGTCAGCATGAGCAAACTGCCCGTGAAGTACACAACGTGCTACTGCAACTGTTCTGACCTGAACTACGCTTTCAGGTATTTCAACGACATGGGCAGAGACTTCATGCTGACGAGAGCAGTTAGAGAGGGTTTCCAGAGCTACGAACTTGACGTTATGGATGAAATGAGAAAGGAGAGGTATTTGAGACTTGGAAAAGCCATAGTAAACGGCGTTCTGGACAGCATAAACGAAGTTATTGAGGAGGGAAAGCTGTTTGAGAGGGCAAAATTGCGGTTCAGAAGCAGGGAGGTCATGGATTTATTCATAGCACACACCAAAAGATTGACCAGAGCAAGCTTCGAATACCTCGGAAAAGATAGTGAGGGTTACCACATGCTGTTGCTGAAAAAAGAGAGAACGAGTACAGCGGACAGAATAAAACACCTTATTTCGGGTGGATTCTGGTAATTTTTAGTATTTTAGCATTAATTTTATGTGGTTACAGTATAAAAATATAAATTTTAAAAACCGAGAAGTTTCAAAACGGCCACACTTGCGAGAAAAGAGGAGAAATTGCAGACCGCGCTTATTCCCGTTGCAGTCAGACTGTCCATGTCACCTATCAGGGAAATTACCGCCCCTTCAAAGATTATTTCTGGAAGAAGCATGACAAAGTAGAAAACGGGTGGGCTGACATTTGGAAATTCTGCCACTATTAAAACTGTTGCGAAGTAAGATAAAAATACAGCCACGAAAACACCTTTAACGACTTTAGAAGAATTCAAATTTTTGGCTGCGGAAATTATCCAGGCTGCAAAAATTTCAACTGAGAGAGACACAAAAAACGTTAAAGGTATCACTTCAAACCACATTAAAATACTTTCTCTTGACACGCATTGAATTTAATGTTCTAAATTTAAATGTTTTCCTGTTTTTTCATAAGTTAAACTATAACCGTATTTTCGAATGAATTGCCGGTGTTACCGGCTGAACTCAGAGAAAGTTACAGCAGAGAAAGATACAGCGGATAAAAATAGCAGTATAATACCAGCCTGCAACCCTGAAAACTTAAAATAGTCTCCAGCAGTAATTAGTGACATGCCGGAAGTCAACGACTACTCGTTTGGCAGAATTGTCGTGGACGGCAGGGAATACAGAAATGACATAATTCTGTTCTGGGACGGAAGGGTTGAAAAATGGTGGAGAAA
Source organism: Archaeoglobaceae archaeon (assembly GCA_027038095.1). GTDB lineage: Archaea > Halobacteriota > Archaeoglobi > Archaeoglobales > Archaeoglobaceae > WAPX01. The sequence continues at coordinate 3,710 of JALVYA010000230.1, read as the reverse complement.
GGAAGGACATCACGTCTGTTTGGACGACATAAAGTCAATTCTGGATGCAAAACCTGATGTGGTCGTTTTCGGAACGGGTAAATACGGGGTAATGAAGGTCGGAAGCGACGTAAAAAGAGCGCTGGAAGAGAGGAACATAGAATTCATTGAAGCGATCTCCGAAAAAGCGGCTGAAAAGTTTAACGAACTCGTCGGGAAGAAAAGGGCAGTTCTGGCAATACACCTCACGTGCTGAAAGCTATTTATTCTTTTAGCACAAACACTTCACAATGTCCCTGAAAGTTAAGGATTACATGACCAGAGACGTTATTACCGTTTCTCCCAGAAGGACCGTCGGAGACGTGATAAGGTTAATAGAAAATACGGGACATGACGGTTTTCCCGTGGTCGATGAGAAAGGTAAGGTTATTGGCTACGTTTCTTCGAGAGACCTGCTCAGAAAACCGTCAAATATGCGAATTGAGGACATAATGAGCACGAAGCTTTACGTCGCAAGAGAGTACATGGATCTGAGGGATGCCGCAAGGGTGATGTTCAGAACCGGCCACTCCAAGCTACCAGTGGTCGATGAGTCCGGAAAACTTCTCGGAATAATAACGAATGCCGACGTCATAAGGAGCCAGATAGAGAGGGCTGACCCGAGAAAGGTTGAAAAGCTGAGAAAGACGATAGAAAAAGTTCACGGAGTGAAAGTCAACGTCAGCAGAGGTGTTGTTGACGTGGAGAGGCTGATACCCACCCAGACTAGAATATTTGCGGACGAGCTGAAGGGAAGGATATACGAGCTGAAGAAAGGGCTCGCAGAACCGTTGATAGTCATAAGAAAAGGTGGGAGGCTGTTTCTCATAGACGGACACCACAGGGCTGTTGCTGCAAAAAGAGCCGGTGTCAAAAGGCTCGAAGCTTATATACTGGATGTGCCAGACACGATAGAACTCGGAATTGAAAGGCTGGTTAAAAAGAAGGGAATAAAGTCGGTGGACGACGTGGAGGTTATTGAAGACGTACCTCATCCCCTCGTGGAGATTACTTTCAGAAACACCACTCACTGAGAATTCTTATTATCATATTGTTTTTATTAAAATACTTTAAAAATTAACAGGTTCAGCTGACACACACCAAAAGTAACACGTCGAAAATTTTTTTAAAGCCACTCAAAAACTTCTGCAGGGGGGTTTAGTTGAGCCTCATTGAAAGTGTAGTTCCTAAACTCGAAGGACTCAGGACGCTGGTTGTGTACGATTCGCCGGTAACTGCAAGGATATTAATACTGAGACATATTCTCCCACACTACTCAAACAAGAATATCTATCTAGCAATATATTCAGAAAGCATGTGTAGAAAAGCCAGAAAAAGCTATGAATCTATTATAAAAACGCATCCAGAGAGTGCTAATTTGCTCAATAAGGTTAAGATAATCAAAATAGGATTTAACGAGGAGGTTCCATTTGGAGAACTCCACCAGTTTATAAACATCGAGGAGCAGTGGTGTGAAAAGCTGGCAGACATTTTAATGGATTTTAGCAGTAAGGATATAATAATATTTCACGGATTTTCGCTCGTACAGCTTCTGTATAGCAAGGACTGGCTCGTGAGAAATCTTAAATTCTTTGATCGTATTCCATCTGATATTACTGTAATCAACAAGATATCCAAGAATTTCTACAGGGGTTGGGTCGAAGGCGTTTTGAGGAAACTTCACGATGTTGTAATAAGAGCTGAAAAAAGCGAGAGAGGGTTGCTGGACCATGAAGAAAGCTACCTCATAGGCGTCGAGGAAAGCACAGTAATTGACATTCCACTATCATCTGCGAGATTCAAACTGAGCGAAACCGGAGTGTTTGAAGAGTGTTAAAAATGTTGAGGCTTGTGTTATTTTTTATTTATTTTGTGTTACTTTCGCTATTTCTATTTCGCTATTCACTTCTGTTCTGTTACTCTTATAGCGCTCAGGCTTACTAAGAGAGAATAGCCCCGCCCGGATTCGAACCGGGGTCGCGGGATCCAGAGTCCCGCAGGATTGACCACTACCCCACGGGGCTTTGTCCGATTGGTACAGGCAAGTGACACTGCAGTACTGCAGTGATGTTACAACCTGAAAAATATATGAAGCTTTTGGTGTAATGTGCCTCGCAGTTCGTTTACATCAACCAGCATGCAGTTTTTGGTGTCCAGACACCGACTTTAAAATCGATGCCGAAAGCTATTAATTTAAAAACGTAGTAGATGATTCAGGTGAGTTCAGATGACAGAAAAGCCAGAAAAATTTGATGAGGTTCTTCAGGAGAAGATATACGAAATACTGAAAAAAGCAAATGCACCGCTCATAACTTCAGAAATAGCGGAAATGCTCAAACTTGAAAGGAGAGTCGTGCTAAGAAGGTTGCAGAGAATGGCAATTGAAGGTAAGGTGAAAGGCAGGAGGGTTGATGTCGCAAACGGCATCTGGATATGGTGGCTCTAAACGGCTCCAGCGCTTGAATTTTTTGCATTTCACAACATATTTTCAACGTGGATTCTGTTCATTTCCCTGATGTAACCAACACGAATACCCTGCTCTTTTGCTCTTTTCCTCAAATCCCTGTCGTTGGTTATTAACACGCAGTTCTTCCGCTTGCTGAGTTCAATAAGCGCACTGTCGGTACCGGTCCCCTCGATTTCAACTACTTCCAGATTTTTCTCTTTCTCCACGAGCTGTAACGCAAACCTCGCAGCCCGGCTGTACTTGCCACTGAGCTTATTCCTCAGTATCCTCAGCTCTTCCAGAACGCCGTCAGGTATGTAAAACCTGTTAAATCCCGCTGATTTTAGCTCTTCGAACACGTCGATTTTAGCCAGATATGCGTACATCAATACGTTTGTGTCAATTACCGCACACTTCATTGCAAGTTTACCTGATAATTTACCTTATTGTTCCTGCGCCTATCAGTCTCCACCTCGAGCCCACTCTTCTGCTTATTGCAACTCTCCATCCACTTTCAGCGCACACAGGCCTTTTCAGTTTTACCTCCACGACGTCATCTCTCGCGGACGTTACAATTCCGAGAGTTATTGCCGTTCCCACGCTCAGCATGAGCGGTTCGTTCATCTTTATCTTTTCAACTACGAGCTCCTCTTCAGTTCCAACAACTCTTTCAAGGAGTTTTACGTCCATCGTAAACTCAAAAAGAACTCCGGGCAGATCTTTCTCCTTGCCGAGCACGTTTCCAACAAGGGCATCACTTTTCGTCAGGTAAGGGTCGAGCTTTGTAGCCACGCCTATTAATCCGCCGGGTGTGGCTTCTTTAACCGATTTTCCGGAAGCCATTATTCCAACGACTTCAGAGTGCAGTTCCTCCCAAACGCCCCTCTTTTCATCCTTTATTCCCGGCCTGATCGTTATCTCGTCACCGACTCTCAGTTTTCCTCTCGAAAGACTGCCTCCGACAACACCTCCGATGAGTTTTTCCGGAGGGGTACCGGGTTTGTTGACGTCAAAACTCCTTGCTATGTGCATGAGCGGTGGAGCGTCAAGGTCTCTTTCTGGTGTAGGAATCGTTTCCTCTATTGCCTCTATCAGCACGTCGAGGTTCACTTTTTGCTGAGCAGAAATCGGTATAATTGGGGCATTCTCAGCTATGGTTCCCTTTACGAACTCTTTTATTTCTCTGTAGTTTTCGAGAATTCTCTCCTTGGAAACTATGTCTATTTTGTTCTGTGCTATCACTATT
>JALVYA010000229.1 GCA_027038095.1 Archaeoglobaceae archaeon | reverse complement strand
TCAAACCAGTCCCACCCCTCAATCACGTGATAGCCCACAGTACCGAGAACTGTTATCGCAATAAGCATGCCCACCACTCTGAGAACTTCTCCTTTCAGTCCGTTGCTTTCGTTGATTTCTGTGATGTTAGTGTTCCTTTTCATCGACCATTCTATCTAAAAAACCGGTAATATAACTGTCGTCTGATCTAATGATTATGAGCACGAAAGTGTTTTAGAGTTAAGTTAAAACCGTTCACTATTGTGAAGTTCGTTAGGTGAAAAAATAACGCAAAAGTTGCAAAAGTTACAGAACGCTAAAATTTCATGTACTTTTCACACCTTTCCAGACTTTTTACCAGCAGCTCCACCGTGTTTCTGTAGTCCCTCATGTCTATTACCTCAACGGGGGTGTGGATATACCTCGCCGGTATGCTCACGACTCCCGAAGGTACACCCTCTCTAGTCAGGTGTATCGCAGTGGCGTCCGTAGTGCCACCTTCTCCAACCTCGAGCTGGTAGGGTATGTCGTTTTTCTCGGCCGTCTCTCTCAAAAGCTTCAGTACGTTTCTGTGGGCTATTAACCCCCTCCCGCTCGCATCAGCGACAGTTATGGCAGGCCCTTTTCCGAGGTTTATTTCCTGATTCACGTTTACGCCGGGGAAGTCCGTTGCGACGCAGACGTCAACAGCAATTGCAAGGTCTGGATTTATTGAGAAAGCTGACGTCCTCGCTCCTTTAAGCCCCACCTCTTCCTGAACGGTGAAAACGGCGTAAAGAGTGGCTTCACACTCAGCCTGTTTAAAAACCTCTACGACTGCGGAAACACCGGCTCTGTCGTCTATGGCCTTTCCCGTAATTCTGTTTTCTCCAAGCCCTGAAAGCTCTCTGTCCATTGTTACAGGAGATCCTACCTCGACTCCCATGTTCTCCGCATCCTCTCTCGACTCAGCGCCGATGTCTATGAACATGTCCTCTATCTTTACCACCTTTTTTCTCTCCTCGTCCTTCATTATGTGAGGGGGTTTGCATCCGAAAACACCCCTGATTTTTCCGTTTTTCGTGTGAACGAACGCTCTCTGGTTCAGAACTGTCTGGGAGAACCAGCCACCTATCGGTGTTATCCTGAGAAAGCCCTTTTCCTCGATGTGCTTGACCATGAACCCTATTTCATCCATGTGGGCGGCGAGCATTACCTTCTTCTCGTCACCCCTTCTCACGGCAATCAGGTTTCCCATCCTGTCAACCCGGAGCTCATCGGCAACCCCTTCAAGCTCAGACCTTATGAGCTCTCTTACCTCGTCTTCGTAACCGCTTATACCGTGTGCGTTGCAGAGTTTCTCAAGAAGAGCAAACGAGTTCGAGGCCATACGCTCAATAACGGGTGGGTGTATATAAAAGCAGTGTCTGAAAGCGTGCTAAACTAACTGCAGCATGTAAAGACTGCAGCATGTAAAGCCAGAAATAGCCAAAAAATAAAAGTAAAGTAATTTAGCGAATTCTCCGCGTAACAGCTAACGCCAGCAGTGCAGCAACCGCTATGACTGCCTCAAATCCCGGTGTTCTGGTTTTTGCCGTTTTGTTGCCGGTCTTGTTGCCTGTTGCGTTCATCCTGCCTGCACCTGCGTTTACGGTGCTGTTTACAGTGTTATTTGTCGAAACGTTTTTGTTTTTCACATTCACTGTTCCGTTAAGCTTTTTAACCCGGTTTTTAACCGAAACGTTGACGGGAACGCTGGAAGCGTTTGTGGCGTTTACGTGCATCTTCTGTCTGTAAACCATCGAAGCGTTTGAAGCGTTTGTAGCGCTGGCTGGCTGAACGGAAACGTTTGTCACGTTAACTCCAACCACGCTAAACGTTAGACTGCCGGTTATTCCCATTGCCCTGACAAGAACTCTGCATTCACCAGTACCGAGCCTGTCTGTAGGCACGTTCAGTATCCACGTACTGTTTGACCCGCCGAGAGTTCTGGAGAAGTTCAGCGTGTGCTTTCCAATCACCTTAACGCTGACGTTCGTTTCCCCGTACAACCCCTCTACCTTTACGAGTATTTTTGCCACGTCTCCAAGCGCTATGTTTCTGGATGGGTTAAGCAGTCCAACCACGAGTTTTGGATTACCCTCTATCCTGATCTCGTGAGGCCCTCCGTTTGTTGGAGCTGAAGCATTTGATATGTCCCACGTCGGCAGGTTACCTGTGCCGACAATGACTATCTTCCAGTATCCGGGATAGAGGTTGGATACCGTGAACTCCTTTGTTGGAACATACCTGTTAAGAGACCCGAGTATTTTCTCAGTCCCATCGTAAACGTTCACGAGTTTTACTATTACTCCACCCGCATTGCTTTCGTAGTTCGTGACCTGAATTCTAAAAGACGTGCCAGCCCCGTAAACTATCAGCTTTGGATTGCTGCCCGTATCGTAGGCAAGGGGAACGGTGAGGAACTGCACCTCGTATACTGGTTTGTGAGTTGTGGAGTTGTAGTAAATCAGGTCTATGTTACTCGCGCTGAGAGCGAGGGCTGAGTTGATCGCTGTGACCGCGAGCACCGCAACTGCAATAAAGGCGAGCAGGATTTTGCAAACCCCGATCCCATTCCCTTTCATGATAATAGGTAGTCTCCGTAAGTTTATTAAAACTTTGTTGTTTTATTACTTAAAATAATATTTTACAATTAATTATAAATATATTCAATTATTTAATTCAAAGCGCGTTATAAATCGTGAAATCAGAGCAGAAGGAGTGCTACAGCCAGCAGTATGAGTGCTCCTCCAGCTACCTGCAGGGGTTTCAGAACTTCCCCGAAAAATACGTATCCAAAAACGCCAGCAGAAACAGGTTCAATTAGAGCTGAAATCGAGGATTTTCCAGCCCCACACCCCTTTATGCCGTGGTTGAATATCGTAAAAGCTAAAGCCGTGGGAATCAATCCGAGACCGACAATCCACACCCAGCAGTTTGAGGGTGGCAGTCCAAGAGTGACTGACGGAAACAGCAGTAGAGAAGACATGGCAAGGTATGCAAAGGTTACGTCAAGTGCGTCCATTTCAAGCCTCGCTTTTTTCATCAGCAGGAAGTATACCGCATAGCACATTCCGGAAAACAGTCCGAAGAGGCAACCCTTCGAAAACCTGTCCGGAGACAGAACGAACCACAAACCCGCGAGGCCCAAAGCGAGGGACATGTAACTTCTGGCATCAACCCTCTCTCCCACAAGCCTCGAGAGGGGCACAGCATAAACAGGTGCCATGTATAAAAGGAGTGCTGCTGTGGCAATCTTTGTAAGCTGAATGGAAGCTATGTACAGAACTATAGTTGCCGTGTTAACAAAAGTTATCACAGTTATGAGCTTCCAGTCTTTTACTTCTGGCCTCCTTCCGAGTAACAGCATGATCAGAGACAGGAACAGAAAACCAGCGGACAGCCTGAAAAAGGTCAGTTCAACTGGATTGAGATGGATATTTCTGACAAAGACTGGTAAAGAGCCCATCATTACTGCTCCAGCAGCAACGTAGAGACAGTCTTTAACCCGCATTTTACAATAAAACCAGTTAATCCATGTAAATCAGGGCTCCGTTTTTGCATGCTTCAACGCACTTCATGCAGAGCGTGCATTTATTGTAATCTATTCTTACAACTCTCTCCCCCTCGAATATCAGGGCGTCGTTCTCGCACACGTCTCTGCACATTCCACAGCTCTTGCAGTTCATAACAGCTATGTAGCCATCCTTCATTTTCACCACCGGTTACAGGCTTTCCACAAACTCTTTTATTTCATCCAGTCCAAAGTAAACCTTACCGGCAATCAGGGCTGGAACATGAGTTATGCTGTAAGCAACTCCAATCTTTAATCCTTCATCAGTCGTAACGGACACCTCTCTGAATTCAACTCCTGCCTTTCTGAGAAGTTCCTTCGCCTTCAAGCACTCTCCGCATTTAGGTGACGTCAGGAGTATCATTTTACCACCTTTCACGAATAAACAGTCAGCACATCTCCATCTTCAAGCCTGTGGTCTATTCCAACCCTCTGCCCGTCGAATTTAACCGATTTCCCCCACACCTTAGCGTACCTGAAATTCTCGACCATGTCTCTGTGCAGTCTTTCACAGACGTCTCTCACGGTCGCACCTCTCCTCAGCACCATTGGTTCTTTTTCGGGTTTTTTACCGGGAGGCTTGAGAAAAACTCTTATGAAGTCGAGCCTGCTGTAAATCCTCTCCTTCAGCTCTTCGAGACCTGTACCCTTTTCTGCTGAGACAAACACAGCCTCTCTGAAGTTTTTCCTGAGCTCTTCAAGGTAGCTGCTGTCAACCAAGTCTATCTTGTTTATAACCTCAATTGCGGGGATGTACACCCTGTTACCCTGTATTGCGTCTATCAACCTGTCTATCGTCAGGTCTTCTCTGATTATGACGTCTGCGTTGTGTATTCGGTACTCCATCAGAACCTCCACTATCGTTTCCTCGTCTATTGAGAGCGGAACTGTGGAGTTTATGTTTATACCACCTCTTACCTTCTTTTTTATCACGACCTCCGGTGGTTTCTGGTTTAACCTGATTCCACCCTCATAAAGCTCTTTTTTAACTATGTCTATCTGGTGAGCGCTGAAAACGTCTGAAACCACGATTATCAGGTCAGCATTCCTTATGGCGGAGATTACTTCTTTTCCTCTCCCTCTACCCCTCGAAGCCCCTTCCACGATACCCGGCACGTCCACGATCTGTATTTTAGCGCCTTTATACTCCAGCATTCCCGGTACGGGCTTCAGAGTCGTAAAGGAGTAGCTGGCTACCTCACTTTTCGCACCGGTAAGTGCGTTGAGGAGAGTCGATTTCCCAACTGAAGGAAAGCCAACGAGAACTGCAGTGGCATCACCCTCTTTTTTAATGGAAAACTGCGGACCACCTTTTTTCTGCTTCTTCTCAGCTTCCTCTCTGAGTCTTGCGAGTTTGGCTTTCAGCCTTCCTATGTGGTGTTCAGTAGCCTTGTTGTAGGGAGTTCTCTTAATCTCCTCTTCGAGTGCTTTTATTTGCTCCTCTATGCCCATCCATCCAGCAGTAATTTTTTCTGGTATTAAAATCTCGCGTTAGGTGGGAGCAAAAACAACAAAACTTTCATAAGCAGTCCTGAAAAGCAAACCTCATGAAAAAGCTTGCAGTAATGAGCGGAAAAGGTGGTGTCGGTAAGTCTACTGTTGCCGTGAACCTTGCATTTGCCTTAAAAAAGAAGGGTTACAGGGTTGGTTTGCTCGATTGCGATGTTCACGGCCCCTCAGTACCGAAGCTTCTCGGTTTGGAAGAGGTCAGAGGGCTGGACGCAAAGGAGGGTAAGATAAAACCAATTGACGTTCAGGGAGTAAAGGTCTTCTCCATGGGATTTATGCTGCCGAGCAGAGACACTCCAGTTGTCTGGAGAGGCCCCATAAAGCACAAGTTTATAGAAGAGGCTCTGAACAACGTGGACTGGGGTGAAATCGACTACCTCGTAATAGATTTGCCACCGGGCACGGGAGATGAAGTGATAAGCATGGTGCAGCTCGCAAAACCGGACGGAAGTGTTATAGTCACGACACCTCAAAGCGTGGCTCTCGAAGACGTAAGGAAGGCCATAAACTTCTCAATACACGCAGGTGTTCCAGTAATAGGTGTAATAGAGAACATGAGCGGAATGGTCTGTCCTCACTGCGGAAAACCAATAGAGGTCTTTGGAGCCGGGGGAGGTAAGAAGC
>JALVYA010000228.1 GCA_027038095.1 Archaeoglobaceae archaeon | reverse complement strand
CTCAGGGACGTTGTGAAAACTTACGGTCGTTTCAAAGCTCTGGACGGAATCAGTCTTTCGATTGAGAAAGGGGAAAAAGTTGCCATTTTGGGCCCGAACGGAGCGGGGAAGACAACTCTCGTCAAGGTCATAAGCGGTCAGATAAGGGCAACATCGGGAAGAGTTGAGGTTATGGGTAAAAATCCGGCAGAATTCAGCAGAGAGCTGAGAAAGAACATGGGCTTCGTTTCTCACAATCCAATGCTCTACGATGAGCTCACGGCTTACGAAAACCTGAAGTTCTACGCAAACCTTTACGACGTTGAAAGCGGGGACAGAATCGAAGAACTCCTGAAAAAACTCAGGCTTTACGAAAGAAGGCACAGCAGAGTTAAAACATTCTCGAGAGGAATGAAACAGAGACTCGCAATTGCGAGGGCTTTACTTCACGACCCGGAAATACTGATACTCGACGAACCGACATCTGGACTTGACATCGAGGGGAGGCTGGAACTGTTAAAGAATCTGAGCACGCTCGATAAGACAGTACTGCTCACAACTCACAACCTCTCCGAGGCAGAAAGGCTGTGTAATAGAGCGGTTATACTGATGAACGGGAAAATAGTTGCGGAGTGTGGAATAAGTGAAGCTGAGGATGTTTACCTTAAGCACTGCCGGTTGTAGGCGTTATTAAGTATCGTAACGGGTGAACTTATGAAACCGAAATTCCTCGAAATAGCGTGGAAGGACCTGATAATTGAGTTCAGGAGCAAGTCCACGATCAGCCTGATGGTTCTCTTTTCACTGGTAACCTCGATGCTCTTCAGCATAACTGTTCCGGTTGCTTACGCACAGAGCATAGGAGCCTCTCTTCTCTGGCTGATATTCATATTCGTGGGAATGCTCGGCTACGCGAGAGCTTTCATAAGGGAAGTTGAATTAGAAACGCTTGAAGGGTTGAAACTCGCTCCGGTTCATCCGGCAAGCATTCTGGCTGGAAAAATGATTTACAACATAGTGCTGATGTTTCTTATGGAGCTCGTCGTCGTCCCGGTATTTGTGGGCGTGTTCAACATGAGCATAACAAAGCCTCTGCTGTTTTTTGGAGTGTTAACTCTCGGAAATGCTGCTTTTGCCGTAACGATGTCATCTCTCGCCGTACTGGTAATAAAATCCCGCTCCAAGGAGCTTTTACTGCCGGTTATAGCTTTTCCCGTAATATTCCCGGTCGTTTCTTCAACCGTTTTCGCCCTGAACATGACTGTTAGCGGAAGGATTGAGGGTATAGCCTCCCCGCTTAAACTCGTGGTCTCCTTTGCGGTAATACTGCTGACTCTTGCGTTTCTGACCTCTGAATACGTGTTCATGGATTGATTGGAACCAGATAGGCAGATAGGATTAAAGCTGATCAGAATTATTGATAAACCTGCCTGTGTTTACTGCATGTGCATGAGTGAGGGTAAAAGCCGTAGCGATAAAGCTAAAGCTCTTGCAAAACTGCTGGTGGAACTCGGAACTTTAAAGCTGATTCCAAGGTCTGGCTGGCTCAAAATTGGGATAAAGCACCCCGAAAGCGTCGCCGAACACTCTTTCAGAACGGCAGTAATAGCTTACGTTCTCGCAAGGCTGGACGGGATAGACGTTAAGGAGGCGTGCACGATAGCGTTCTTAGCCTTACTGCACGACTCCCACGAAGCGAGAACTCTGGACCTCCACAGGCTGGCAAAGAAATACGCCAGAATCGATGAGGAGAGGGCTAAAAGGGAACAGCTTTCCGAACTCGACATCGAAGAACTGTTCTGCAAACTCGAAAAATCCGGAATAAGCAAAGACGAAGCTGAAAATTACGTAAAAGATGCGGACAACTTGGAGTTGTTAATTCAGGCAAGGGAATACAGCATGCTGACGAACCTTGCCAAGAATTTCGAGGTTGATGAAGGCAAACTCAAAACCGGAGCCGGAAAAATCATGCATTCGGCACTGAAAGAGGTTGAACTGAAGTGGTGGGACGCCGGAGATGATTAACGGATGATTAACGAATAGCCGGAACGTGCGTTGGAGCAATGAGCGATAAAAAATTCATCTGCGACAGGATGCTGAAAAGACTTGCTGTCTGGCTCAGGCTTTCGGGTTACGACACGCTATGCGACGAAGTTCTGGAGCGCGTGAATCCGAGAAAGGAGGACACGTACCTCGTTGAAAACTTTGCAGACAGAATTTTGCTGACGAGAGACAGGGAGCTTTACGAGAGGAGAAAGCTGAAGGGCCTGCCTGTAAAGCTGATAAAGTCCAGCAACGTGGGAGAACAGCTAAAGGAAGTTTCAGAACTCGGAATCAGAATATTTCCCGTAATGAAGAGATGCACTGTCTGCAACTCTGAGCTGAGAAAACCGACTGAAGAAGAAATCATGGAAGTTGCAGAGAGGGAAAGCCTTGGGGAACACATACTGAAAAAAGACCTGTGGTACTGCGAAAACTGTAAAAAACTGTACTGGGTTGGAGGACACTGGAAAAACATGGTAAAGTTCCTGAGAAAGCACGACCTGATTTAAACTGGTTTTAGCGATAGCTGTACCGTTATTCACGAGAGCCCGGAAAGTATTAATAATTATAAATTGTTAACATAATCTGGATAACTCGCAAAGCCGAAGCGGAGGTGATAAGTTTGGAACCCGAGAAGGTGAAACACCTGTTCTCGCACTGGCTCGAGCACAGCAGGGAACACACAGCAAAGTACGAGGAGTGGGCGGAAAAGCTTGAAGAGGAGAAGCCGGAGGTGGCAAAACTCCTCAGGGAAGCGGTGAAAAAGTTCAGAGAAGGAGAAAAGCTGCTCGAGGAGGCGTTGAAAATGGTTTAAACTTTGCAAAGCTGTTTACGCTCACCAGCATCCAAACAAAACGACACCCACGGATGTCAGAAAGAAAATCGAACTTATTGCAGCGTTTGCCTTGAAAAAGGCTATCTGAACTCTTTTCTCGTCAAACTTTTTTGGCGTGACTATCAGGTGCTGGTAAACGAGCAGGAAAGCTATGATTGCCAGTCCGGGAACGGCACCCCAGTTAAGTCCGTAAATCCAGAGAGAATAGCAAAGCAGAACGAAAAAGGCGACGTGACAGAGACAGGAAATGATCAACGCTTTTTTAACTCCAAATCTCGCTCCGGCTGAGTACAGACCGTAACTTCTGTCAAACTCAACGTCCTGCAGGGCGTATATTATGTCGAAACCCGCAACCCAGAAGGCAACTGCAATGCCCATAATGCACGGAACGAGCTCACTTCCAAACGGATTGAAGGAGTTGGTTACCGACACCCAGCCACCTAATGGAGCGAAGGCGAGAGTAAGCCCCAGAACAAAGTGAGATAAACAGGTGTACCTCTTCAGATACGGGTATATCCACGCTATTGCCACGGGAATCGGGGAGAGAATGAAAGCGGTCTCGTTTATCAGGTAAGCTGAAACGAAGTAAACAATGAGTGCCAGTATCAGCAGGGAGTAAGCTTCCTTTAAACTCATTTTACCGGAAGGAAGGTGTCTGTCCGCAGTTCTCGGATTTAAAGCGTCTATTTCCCGGTCTATTATCCTGTTAAGCGTCATCGCAGCAGTTCTCATTCCAGTAAATGCAGTGGCTATCAGAACAATCAGCCTGAGGGACGGAATTCCGTGAGCGGCAAGCAGAGCTCCAGCGTAAGCGAAGGGCAGGGCGAACAGCGTGTGCTCTATTTTTACGAACTCTAAGTAAGTTTTCAGCCTTTGCGTTTTCTCTCTCTTCACTTTTTCACTCATTTTACATAAATTTTTAAAATTTAAATTTACGTCTTTACGCCTGTTTGCGTGCCGGCAATCAGTAATTCGTGCTTCACTCCTCAGCACTTTACTTCCTGTTCCACGCCTCTGGACAAACAAAACTCGTCGTGCAGGATTTTAACAGCCTTACTCCCGTCCTCTCTTGAAACTGCAAAGCTGATGTTGAACTCGCTGCAGCTCTGGCTTATCATGATCACGTTTATTCCCGCCTTTCCCAGTGCGGAGAAAATTCTCCCGGCGACTCCGGGAGTTCCCGCCATACCTGCTCCAACAGCGCTGACAACAGCTATGTCGTCGAGTTTCGAAACGTTAACGTTTCCGTTCCAGCCGTCAACGTTGGTTAACGTCCTCATCGCCCTTCCGAGGTCTCCCCTGTCTATGACCATTGAGAGGTTGAGCTCCGAGGAACTCTGGCTTATCATTATAACGTTCACTCTCTCTTCGGCAAACCTTCTGAACACCTCGGACATGATCTCTGCGAAGTCGAAGCCTGCACCGCTCACGTTCACTATGGCCACTCTGTCTATGAGGCTCAGAGCCTTGACTATTCCCGTTTTCGAGTTGCAGCTATCGGTTATGACAGTCCCGGGAGTATCTGGGTTGAACGTATTCTTTATTCTGACGGGAATCTTCTTCCTTATCAGCGGCTCCAAAGCTCTCGGATGCAGGATTTTGGCACCGAAGTGGGCGAGCTCCATGGCTTCCTGATAGCTGATTTCCGGAATGAGCCTCGCCTCCGGAACTATCTTGGGATCTGCTGTTAAAACGCCGTCAACCTCTTTCCACAGCCAGACCTCATCAGCGTCTATTGCAGCGGCAATTAGAGTTGCCGTCAGGTCGCTTCCACCTCTGCCGAGAGTCGTTATGTTTCCGTCTTCAGTCTTTCCTATGAATCCGGTAACGACGGGAACGCAACCTCTGAGCTTTATCAGCGGCTCTATTCTGCTCTTTATAAGCTCGTAAGACGTGTTGAGGGGCTTTGCCCTGCCGAAATTGGCGTTGGTGATTATGCCCGCATCCCCCCCGCTAAGAGCCAGGGAATCGACTCCGAGGGAAAGCAGGGCTGAGGAGAGTATGGGAGCGGAAAGCCTCTCTCCAAATGACAGTATGTAGTCTTCACTCCTCTTTGTCAGTTCTCCCAGATAGCTTATACCGAGTAAAACCTTTTCAAGTTCGTCGATAAGCCTGTCTATGTACTCCATAACCCTTGACCTGTAGGGTTCGTCAACTGCATCCCTCACGGCATCGTAGTGCTTCTTGGCAAGCTCGGCAACGAACATCTTTATGAAGCCCGTTGACTGCTCGGTGTAGCATTTCTTTGCCGCATTCGTCAGGGAATCCGTCACTCCAGCCATGGCGGAGACGACGACAACAACCTCGTTGTCCGAGTACTTCTTTACAAGCTTTGCGCAGTGCCTGATACTCCTGCCGTCCTTTACGCTGGTACCGCCGAATTTCATAACGATTCTCATAGTGACCACCCTGCGGGTTTTGAATGAGTCTGAACGCAGATGGACTGAAAACTCGAAATAAAAAGAGGTAATATAAAGGTTGCTGATTGTCGAGCTCTGGCAAACTTACCGGAGTTGAATTTCAAAGCAAAAAAACTTAAAAAACCTGAATTCCACTGGGCGTTGTTAATGCTCATTGATCGGGAGGAGGGTTGAATGGACGAAAAAAAGCTTTTTGAAGACTTCAAGCGAGCTGTGATCGAGCATCACGAATTTTTCAGGAATTCCATACCTCTGATTGCAAGTGAAAACGTTACGAGCATGGCTGTGAGGAGGTTTTACCTCTCAGACTTCGGGTGCAGGTACGCTGAAGGTAAGGTTGGTAAGAGGTTTTATCAGGGATGCCAGTACATTGACGTTGTTGAAGATGTCGCAGTAAAGCTGACGAAGAAAATATTCGGGGCTGAACACGCCAACGTTCAGCCAATTTCCGGAGTTACTGCGAACATAGCGGCTTTTTTCGCCCTTGCAAAACCGGGAGATAGGGCGTTCTCACTCTCCGTTCCATGTGGCGGTCACATCTCTCACCATCGCTTTTCGGCTGCTGGAATAAGGGGTGTAAACGTGAC
>JALVYA010000227.1 GCA_027038095.1 Archaeoglobaceae archaeon | reverse complement strand
GAGCCGTCAATTCCAACCGCTTCATTGAACATCCTCGCCCTCTCCACCGCATCGTTACCCGCTATGCTTTCGTCGACAAATATCGTCATGTCTGGATCTGTAACCCTTTTTATTTTTTCAAGCTGGTCTATCAGGTTCTTCTTCGTGTGCATTCTGCCTGCAGTATCTGCCAGAACAACATCTATTTCCTTGCTTTCAGCGTGAACGATTGCATCGTATATCACTGCTGCCGGATCGGCACCGGGTTTGTGCTTGATCAGCTTAACTCCCAGCCTGTTTGCGTGTTCTTCAAGCTGTTCTATGGCTCCAGCTCTGAACGTGTCTCCAGCAGCCAGAACAACGGAGTGATTTCTGTCCATAAACCTCTTTGCGAGCTTTGCTATTGTCGTGGTTTTGCCCGTTCCGTTAATACCAACAAAAATTATGACAACCGGCTTTCTATCAGAAATGAGCTTTTCCACGTATTCATCAAAATCAAATTTATTTCTATCAAGTATTTCTTTTATAATTATCTTTAACTCTTCAATAACAATGTCAGCCAGCTTTTCCCCGATCTTCTTTCTCCTTCCAACAAGCCTGTTTCTGAGCATCGAGGATATTTCCTCCACAACTTCAAAAGCGACATCGCTTTCGAGCAGTATAACTTCGAGTTCGGGAATTATTTCGTCAAGCTTTTTTTCGTCTATTATAATTTCCCTTTTAAGAATTAGCGCCGAGACTTTCTCCTTTATTCCAATTTTTCCTTTAATCTTCGCAGATAAACATTTCTCCTTTTCCTTAACTTTTTCTTCGACTTCTTCAGCTTTAACCTCTACTTCTCCAGCTTTTTTGACTTCAGCTTTAACTTCAGCCGGGCTTTCAGGCTTTTCAGCAACTTCGACGGCTTTTTCAACGGCCTTCTCAGCTTCTTCTCTTTCAACTTTTTTTTCTATCTCATCTACCTTCTTCCTGAAGGATTTCAGTTTTTCTTTTAGAAATTTGAACATTTTACCACCGAGCTTACTTCTGCTTCGTAAGCTCAGCAATCTCTGCCTGTATTCTTTCAGCCTGCCGGGCTATCTGCTCTAAAACCTCGCCAAGCTTCTTTATGTTCTCCTCTATTTTCTCTTTTTTGTTTTTGAGAGAAGCTATTGCGTCTCCTACCTCTTTTTCCACGATTACTCCAGCTCCAACGTCAACGAGCATCTTTTTCGAATCCTTAACGTCAACGTAAGCAAAAACTCCGCCTCCCAGATTCATCAGGGCTTCTACGCTGCCGTCGAGGGAATTGAAGTATTCCAGACTCTCTATGGTTCTGTCGAGTTCCGCATCGACGAGTTCTAGTTCAACTATCCTTCTCTGGATGCTCTCGCTCTCACTCTGCAGCTGCTGCAGTACGAGCAGCTTTTCCCTCACTTTAGCCTGAATTTCAGCCTGATTTTCAGCTTTATCGGGCATGCTTTCTTCGTTCATCAAAACCACCATTACCAGAGTTTGCCTTTAAACGTCAGCTCGCCTTAAACTCGCTTTCGCTTATTTCCTCCACTTCCTCAATTTTTATCAGGTTTCTTTTAACCTTGTGGTTGCTGCCGAGAATTGAATACGTCTTTTCCACCGCAAACTTCTCGTTGTGCGCACTCACAACTTTCGTGAATTTTTTCCACTCATTTCCAATTTTGAAAAACCCTTTGACCCTGTACATTTTTCTCCCCCCATTCCGTCCTGATACCGGGCTTTTATAAATTTACTCATGCCAACCTGCAGCCAACCTGATCGACTCACCTTACTGGCTACAGCTTTCTCGCTCTACAGCTCAACAAATCCAAGAGCCTGCTCCACGATTCCGAGCTCGAAACCGGTGGTGTCTCTTCCAACAATGTAGCCTTTTGTGTTTGCAATCAAACCAGCACCAACCATGTCCTGTCCAAAGTTCACAGTCCCTTTCTCCGTTTCTATGCCGAGAGTTTTCTCAATTCTCTTGACCTCCCAGTCGCTGGCGCTTTGATGCAGAAGCCCTCCCTTATTCGTTACCACTGCAGCCATGCCGACGGTCTTTATTCCTCCAACAGTTCCCCTTATTACGTCCACGTCAAGTTTATCTCTAACAGCCTCCTCTATTCTGCTGTCAGCCTCGGGGTGTATTACAGCTCCTCTGTCGTTAACGCACACGACATTTCCGAGGCACGTCATGTTCGTGTCAACAACGTACACATCTGCCACCCTGCTCAGGATCTCTATTTCTTTTGCCGAAACGTGTTTGCAGACGAGAATGCCACTGGAGTTCGCTGCAATCATCGCTCCAGCCAGCTCACTCCCCGCAATCGTGGTGACAACAACGTCGACGTCGAGCTCGTTTTTCAGACTCTCCACGATGGACTCGTCTTTAACTCCTACCACCGCAAAATTCTCGCTGACCCTTACGTAAAGGCCAACCATCGGATTTCCACGTATCGAGAGCTGATTTCCCGGCATAATGAAAAATTTAGGCCAGTTCCGCTTCCACAACACCGTCGTCAAACTTTACGGCTCTAATCCTTATCTTCGAAGGTGGTTTCTGCGCACCCCTCTCCCAGATTTTCTCGTTTATACTTGAGTCTATCTTTATCTTGTCCTCTTCCGCCTTCATGTGCCTTACGAGGAATTTTCTGACGTACTTCACAGCTTTCTTCGACCTCAGCCACCTCGGATACCTTTTCATCTTGTGCTTCAGTCTCAGCGTGTAGACACGCTCAACAACTATATCGGCCATGACCACCACCCCTGTTTCCAGCCTTCAAACTTTAAGAGTTTTGGACCTCCAGTTTCTCCTCTTCGGGCTGCCGTACACTCTCCTGTTCGTTTTCAGAGTTACCCAGACCGGGCACCTCCTGTTCTGTTTGCAGAACTTTCCAAGCCTCTTCTTAACTCCAACCGTCTTTTTCCCCATAATCTCACTTCCTAATAATTTTTGGCTCCCTTTTCTTGGGCATGGCTCTCCTCAAAATCTCCTTCATCATTTCGTCGCTAATTTTTGTGCTCAGCCTTCCGGACTGGGCAAGGTAGATCAGCTGGTTTTCCACAGCCTCAGCTATTTCCGGGTATGCAAGTTTAACCCTCGCAAGCCTCTCCTTTGCCTCCGGTTCGAGTATTTTTCTGAGAATTGCCCTTTTCTGAGCCTCTATCTGTTTCTGCATTTCCTGCTGTTTTTGAAGCTCTTCAAGCTCTCTCTCCCTCTGTGCCTGCAATTCCATCAGCTTTCTTCTCCTGATTTCCTCAAGTTCATCGGCTTCCATATTCGACACTTCTTTTCCTAAAATTAATATTTTACTTCAGTACTTGGCTAACGCCGGAATTTCCTCTTCAAGCTCTTTCTTTATCTCAGCAGCAATTCTGTCGAGCAGAGCTTTACCCTTGGGCGTAACCACTCTTCCCTTATCTGTCTTCTTAACAAGCTCAGCTTTTTCGAGCTGCTGCAGAGCTTTCCTGATTACCGATCCGCTGCCTTTCCTGAACTTGGGCGGTTCGGAACCTCTTCTCTTTCTCCCGCCGTAAGCAGTTCTGAGCCTTTCCAGACCTACAGGCTGGTTTATGTAAACCTTTCTCAGAATTGCAGCAGTTCTGAGGTACCACCAGTCCTCCTGTTCCGGAGACCTTTCTTTGTGGACTCCTGTCTTCACGAATATCGCCCACTCCGGCGGCTTTATTTCGTCGATTTCCTTGAGCCTTTCAGCAACCCTCTGAATGAGCATGTCCGGTGGGACATCATACACAGTCGCCAAACTACCACCCCTCAGTGCTTGATCGTGAGTACGAACCCTCTCAGGTCGACAACCTCGCCCCTGACTCTGGACTCGATCATTCTGGCGAGCTCTCTTCTATCGTTACCCGCTCTAAAGCTGCGGAGCATTTTCACCTTAACGACTCCGCGCTTTTCAAGCTGGAGATTAATCTCGTTTATTAAATTTTCTGTAAGCCCTCTCTTTCCAACGTTTACTGTTACAATCCTGTCCCGGGCTCCCCTGTTTGCAACCCTTTTACCTTTTCCGCTCTTCACACAGCCTCTGCTGCCCATACTTTACGAAAATCACGGAGGAGTTAATAACTCTTGCTCTGGTGTCAGAGCAGAAACAACGCAGCTCCAACCTGCAGAACTACGACAGAAAACGAAGCTAAGATTTATAAACGTTGACTTCGGAATCCGAATAATGTTGAGGTTTTGTAACGACAGCGTAAAAATTTACGAGGGAAAATTCGACGTTAATACGGCTGTTTTTAAAAATGGCATTGCAACCGACCCGAATGTGGGAAAGAACGTTTACGATGGCGTTAAAGAAATCCTGATTACCCACGGTCATGCGGATCACTTTGGTGACGCCCTGTTTCTGGAGGGGAAAGTAAAGATACTGGCTCCAAGGCACGAAACGCCGCTCGTTGAAAATCCAGAAATAAACTGGAGAGGAATGTACAGCTGGGCAAAACTGCCCGAAGACATAGTAACTCCATACTTTCTTGGCAGAGGAGTCGGGGTGGATGAATTTTCAGATAGCCTCGAGGGTGCTGACATAAAAACTGTTCCAACTCACGGACACACACCATCCCACAAGTCGTATCTTATAGACGGCATCTTTGTTGCCGGTGACTCCGTTCACTGCCCAAGCTACTGGGAAAAGTTCGGGATACTTTACTACGTCGACCCGGACAGAATGATGGAGAGCTTGAAAGTCATAAAAAGAGAAGACTGGGATTTGCTCGTTCCCGGACACGGAGATGTGTTCGAAAGGAGGGAGGGGCTGAAGGTAATAGACACGAACATAAAAATGCTCAGGGAAAAGGAGAGGGAAATCTACGAAATCGTGAGGGAGAACGGGGACGACGGAGTTGAAGAGATGGAGGTAATAGCAGAGCTCGCGAGAAAGTACGGATTTAAAGGGGTTAAGGCTGTACTTGTCGTAATGCCTCCGGTGAGGGGGCACATATCAAGCATGTGCGAGAGGGGATTGCTTGAGCTGTTTGAGCGTGGAGGAAAAATAGCGGTAAAAGCAGTAAAGCCATACAGGCAGAAAAGCTAAATTTTTAAACCCATTTTTCAGGTTTGTAAAAATGATGGGCTCAAAGAAAAAATTACCAAAATCCGGAGCTGTGATCTTACTCGTAACGGCGATTTTAGTTTCAGCTCTGTTCACCGGTTGCACTCAGGAGAAAAAGCTTCCGGCAATAGAGGTATGCTTTGAGCACTACATTGCAGGAAACCAGCACATACTCAGAATTAAATACGCAAAAGCAGTTTTGATACCAAAAAGCAAAGCTCCTGTTCTGCATCCCTGGTACTCCACACCGATGCCCGGAATTATTCTGTTCGCATACGACATGAGCGGAGTAAAAAATATGAAGGAGTTAGGAGTCAGAACGACTCCGTCCACCTACGTGCCGATAAACAAACAGGGCACGATAATTGCCTACATTGGATTCAGCAGTCCAAAGACTGTGCCCAAAAAGGGAGATAAACTCCTCGTCGTCGTGCAGGTTCTCAGCAAGACTGGAAGAGTTCTGGCATCTAAAAACGCAATTGTAACCTGGAACATAAGCTGGAGCCCGTGAGTTTGTACACTTTTCATACACTTTTCTCAAACTTTTTAAAACCTTCAGAATCTCTCCCGCCTATGGAAACCGATGAGGCTAACGTTACTGGTGTTACCGGTGTTCCTGACTTTCACGCAATAGAGAGAAAGTGGCAGAAAAGGTGGAGAGAGAGCAAAATCTTCGAAGCTGAACCGGATGAAAGACCCAAGTTCTTCATAACGATACCCTATCCCTACCTCAACGGAAACTTACATGCGGGACACACGAGGACGATAACGATAGGCGATGCCGTTGCAAGGTACATGAGAATGAACGGCTACAACGTGCTCTTCCCGATGGGCTACCACGTGACGGGCACACCGATAATAGGGCTTGCTGAGAGAATTGCGAACAG
>JALVYA010000226.1 GCA_027038095.1 Archaeoglobaceae archaeon | reverse complement strand
CGTGGTGACCGGGAGGTCTCACCATTGCAAACGCGTTCTCAGCCATTCCATCAGCCACGACTCTTGCGGCGGTGATGGCTCCTCCAGCGGCAAGCATCGCTCCTTTGTAAAGCCCCACCGGGATTACTGTGTCCCAGTCTATAACTCCACCTGTTTTGCTTTCCTTTTTCAGAAATTCCAGATAATCCCGACTGTGAACGGCAAGAACGTCTTTCTCCTCAGCCATTTCAGGCTCAACGATTTTTACGACGTTCGAGTCGAATATCCCTTCTTCCATCAACTGGTCAAACGTATACGCGAGCCTCTCCTTTCTTTCCGGATGAGTTGGAGTTTGCTCGTGTTCGAGGTACGATCTGTGAAATACGAGGGCTGTTCTCATTGAACTGAATTATTCCTGCGGGGTAATAAGCTTTTGTGATACCAATCCATCATTCAATTTCAGGGCTTTGAAATCCAGAAGTACATGAACAGGAGAATGGCTGAAAGCACGAGTATGCCCAGAACAAACGAAGTTCTATTTATCTCACCTGTGCCGCTGGAATAGTCCTCTAAGAACCTGCGACTCATCCAGTTGCAGGCTTTTCCGTCGAGCAGAACTCCAATCTCCCTGTTTTTCTCCAGTCCGTACCTGTCGAGGTTTGCGGACATTATCAAAACCCTGCTGTCGGAGATTATCACCTTTCCGTGAAGAGGACGGGGGTAATACCTGATCGATACGTTGTGCATTTCCAGCTTCAACGGCGAGCCTGTGACTATCAGTACTCTGGTTCTGCTGGAGGCGTTCATCAGTGCTCTGTAGAGCTCTGGATATAGCTTTATGTAAGGAGCTTCGATGTACAGCCTCTTCTTTGCGGAATTTATGAGGTTTAGGGCGATGCTCACGTCGGGCATGACGAAGATGGTTACGTTTCCTCTGAAGCTTGCAGACCTCGAACGACAGCAGACGTGTGGTATCTCAACTCTGTCAGTGTACCTGTCGTTTTCCCCTTTCAGTTTCACCGCGTATCTGGAGTCGTGATTCGCAATTTCGAGGAGAAATCTGACAACCCTGTCGTCTTTGAAAACGAGGATGTAACCTCTCTTGTACCACCTCCAGTTCTCAGTCGTTATCACGGCAAATGCGCTTCCATTCGTTCCGTTCCGAAAAACAGCGAATTTGTAGTGGAAGAAGCCGTATGATCTTGACTTTAAAAAGTGAACGTTTTTCAGGTTAAATTCGCACTTCGGTATTCCGCCAACGGGATGGGCGTCGAGGTAGTAGCTAACATTCTTGGCATCAATCGTTTTCGCCGTATACGTGTAAGAAAAAACGATCGCTCTGTCAGCTCTGAACGTGCAGCTGGCAGGCGTTTCGATGAGGGTGTAGCTGGTTTTAAGCCTGAGGGGCTTGAAGTCAATCCAGTCCTGATACCTGATTTTCCAGCCTTTCGGTGTTCTGCAGTATATCACTCCCGGCTTCGCTTTTCCGTAGTGGAATGTGCTGTTACCCAGAACGATTTCCCCACCGGAGTTGCTCAGAGTTATTCTGGCCTCAGTAACGTTAAGGCCTGAGAGTTCGGGGAATTGCCTGAAAAAAGCTGACCTGTTTCTGGTAAGTATTCTGAAGCCGGGCTCGATTTTCACGCTCCAGCTCGTTTTTCCGTTCGAGAAGTTGAGGTATGTAGGAATTGACGGGTTGACAGCAATCCATTCAGCGTTATCGCTCCCGTAAGGGTTTGGACAAACTGCAACGATTCCTTTACCCGTTTTTAGCCACGAGGGCTGGCAGGCATGTGCACTCTGACACAGAAACAATGATGCAAATACGATAATTATTACTCTCAGTTTCACCGCGAATTGTTTCAGGTAAAGTTATTCAAATTTTTCGATCTACATTTTTTGTTAATTTCGTTTTTGATATATTTGTTACGGTCAAAGCTTTACGGCTAACAGACCTTCTTCTCCTTTAACGGCAGGTACATTTCGTAGTCGTAACAGGAATCCACGACCCTGAAACCCATCTTCTTGAAGACGTGTATCGCCCTGACGTTGCACCGGGACGTTGTCAGAAATATACCCCTCATGCCCTTCTCCATGGACATCCTGATTATTTCCTCCATGAGCTTCTGCCCTATTCCCCTGTTCTGGTACTCTCTGAGTATGAATATGCACAGTTCTCCGGTTCCATCTCCCGCCGGTATTACTGCCACATGCCCCACTATCTTTCCGTCACACTCGGCGACAATGGAAAAACCGCTCTCCAGTATGAACTCCACCCACGCCTCTATTGCCGGCTTTGAGACCGGAGGCAGGCCGAGGCACCTGTCTTCGGGGTTAAAGTTCAGGTACATCTCCACGAGCCTGTCCTTATCCTCTTTTCCCGCAGGACGGATGATAACTTCTTTACCGTCCTTGGTTATGAACTTTAAAATGTGGTCGAGAGCCATCATAATTTAATGTTGTAACTCATCATATATAATTTCTTTTGAGGATGATTAATAATTATATCCATTAATCATTTTAAGCTTTACCGGTAAATTGCAGAAAAGAGCTGTCAAGTTCTGAACTTTAACGTATAAAATGTAAAAAATTTTAAAATTAAATCTTTTCAAACCTGTCTTCGAGCTTCTCGAGAACCTTGGGCAGAGTCGTGTACTCCATGTCCTCGTGTGGCAGCCTGTGTGGTTCGAACGGTCCGTGTCTTCTCATGTATTCGGCGATCTCCTGTGCCTTCTTTCTCGTGTAGTCAAAAGCCGGGTCGTCGAACATGTCCACAGGTCCCACGAGCCAGCTGTCTCCAACCTGAAAGCCCGCTCCTATGACTCTTGGAGGCCCGTCGAATCTCGTGCACTTCGCATACCTGAAGGGGACCGGCATGAGCGGTCCGTTGTGGCTGCCCCTCATCCATCCGCTCACGAGGTGTGGAAACGCAAACGCTTCCAGAACCTCTCCAACTGCCGGCAAGCCACTCTGCGCCCTTACGAGAGCTACAGGATCGTCCTTACCTACGTACTCTCCAGCTATCTGGTAAAGTTTTTCCGTGCTTACTACTGCAACCGGCTCGTCCGGCGGGAGTTTTCCGCCCTCCTTTGGATACACTCTCTTTATAACGAACCTCGACTTTCCGCCAATCAGTGCAAGTATGTCGTACATCTCTTCAGGAGTCTTCATGAACACTCTCCTGTGTTCCATTATGTCCCATATTTCGAAGACGAAGCCGTTGTGCAGAGACGGGTCTATCACAAGCCCGGCGGTGTTGAACGGGTCTGCAAACATTCTGAATATCGGCAGGTTGAATGCGCCCGGCTCCGTCTTGTCCATCATAAACGCTATTAACGGCTCTGCTTTTCTCGGCGTAAACTCCATTTCAGCAACTCCCGGACCCATTCCCCTGACGTTTCCGGAGAACGCGTCCTTTAACAGGTCCTGTCCGGCACCGTAAAGCTTCAGTTCTTTGGCTTTGGCCGTGCACTTTTCGAACACTTCCCACGCAATTCCGTGAATTTTCTCGCTGTCAACACCCTCTCTGTGGAGCATAATGAGTTCAGTGTCATCTCCACAGTTCAGAACCCTGTAATCCAGAATTTCGCCATTCTGTTTCTTTTCTTCAAGAATTGACTTTGCGACTTCCATTGTTTCTTCCCAGACAACAGCGTGTCCGGGACAGCTACCGATATCTGCCTTTATCAGGCTTACAGTAATTTTCTCACTCATAATGTTTATTACTACCACAAACAATTTAAGCTTTTGGTATGCCAGAAACCATGCAGAGCTGATAATTATAATGGTAAAGATTTATTTGGGAAAAATGCTATAACTTGGATTGTCAGCTGGCAAAACCCTGAAAATTACGATTGAGAGGTGGATTGAGGATGGTGTCAAAACTGGAGAGAGTTCCTACGGGAATTCCGGGATTTGATGAGCTGTGCGAAGGTGGGTTGATAAGAGACAGATCTTATCTCGTTACCGGAACGTCCGGTTCTGGAAAAACGATATTTGCCATGCAGTTTTTGCTGAACGGCATAAGAATGTACAACGAACCGGGAATATTTATCGCGACTGAGGAGAGACCTCAGCACGTCAGGGAACACTTCTCCACGTTCGGCTGGGATCTGGAAAAATACGAAGACGAGAACATGCTTGCAATAGTTGACGCAACGTCAACAAAAATAGGTCTGCCAACTGACGAGAAGTACGTCGACATTCGCCCCTTCGATACTAGGTCGCTGATAGACAACATAATAACCATTCAGGACGAAATAGGCGCACTCAGGTGTGCTCTGGATTCCACGACGTCAATAGGTTTTGCTGTGCAGGATCCGGCCAAATTCAGAGTTGAATTGCTGAAGATATCCACGACTCTCGAAGTTCTGGGACTGACGTCGATTCTCACGTGCGAAGTTATTGAAAACGGAGCAATAAACAGGTTTGGAGTCGAGAACTTTGTAACGGAGGGCACAATAGTTCTGTACTACACGAAATCTGAAAACATGAGGACGAGAAGCCTTGAAATCTTCAAGATGAGGGGAAGCAACCACAGCAAGAAGACGCACCACTTCGTCATAGACAGCAACGGTATAACCGTTCATCCGGGAGAGGAAGTTTACACGTAGTTCGGACTTCCGGGTTCTTCAGAACATTCGATAAATACGATAATCGACTATTGTCGTGTTTTGCTGAAGTACTTTACTCTATCAAAACGTGCTTGCATATTTTTCAAAACTGATTTATTCAATGCTGACACCCAGAAAAGCATGGAAATGCCGGTAATACCGGACGAAAGAGAGGACGACCTGCACAACCTCGAGTGCGTGGACAGTGCAGAACTCGTACTGTTCATGGCCGGAAACCAGTTCATGGTGATGGACGAGCTCGTGGAGGCTTTTCAGGAGGAATACGGCGTTGAACGAATTTTCTACGAAACTCTGCCTCCGGGGTTATTGCTCAGGCAGATACTTGCCGGAGGAGCGATCTTCAAAGGCAGGGTTCTTCCGGGCACGGCGGACGTTTACTCTTCAGTAAGCGAAGACGCCATGAAAACGTTAAAGGGTAGAGGACTGATAGACGACTACTTTGTTTACCTTCACAACCGAATAGTTTTGATGGTTCCGGAAGGAAATCCCGCAGGAATCAGGTCTGTTTTGGACCTTGCAAGAGAAGACGTCAGGATATCTCAGCCAAACGTTGAGAACGAGGACATAGCGAAATACGTAGTTGAAATGTACCGCAAAGCCGGTGGAGAGGAGCTTGTGAAGAGAATTATGGAAGAAAAGAGGAAAAGTGGTAAAACAATCTTCACGCTCGTTCACCACAGGGAGACGCCCGAGAGGATAATCAGGGGAGAGGTGGATGTCGGTCCGGTGTGGGCTACGGAGGTCGTTTACGCCAGAAAGAGAGGTTTGAAGGTAGAAGCGGTTGAAGTCGGTGAGGAGTTAGATCAGAGAGACAGAGTTAACTACTACATAACGAAACTCAAAAACTGCCCGAATCCGGAAAACGCGGAAAAGTTTCTGGAATTTATAAGGTCTGAAAAAGCACAGAAAATCTACGAAAAGTACGGTTTCGTTCCCCACTTCAGGTAGCTTTTACCTTGGAGTTTTATCATTTTACAGCCCCCTGAAGTACGAAATGTTCGGTATTACCACAGACATGACTATTGATGCGAATATCAGGTATGCGAGGTACTTTACGGCAGTGTCAGCGATTTTCTCCCCCTTCAGACCGAGTTTATTGAGCAGCCAGGCAAAAACTTCGTAGAACACTCTGCCTCCATCGAGTGGTACTGCCGGCAGGCAGTTGAAAAGTCCCACGTAGAAGTTTACCCAGCCTATCCAGTAGAGAGCGGTCAGTATTACGAAAAGGTAACTGCCCAGTACGTGAGGTTTGAAGTACTTGGTCGTGTTACCAACGAAACCCTTGAACCCCATCAGTGGCATGGCGACGAAGAAGAGCCATCCTCTCACGCTCTTAAGCTGATACGGGAGAGACCTCAGCTCTTTGAGCAAAACGCTGCTGTATCCGAGCT
>JALVYA010000225.1 GCA_027038095.1 Archaeoglobaceae archaeon | reverse complement strand
CACAGCTTCCAAGGACGTAGTTGTTTGGAGAGTATATTACGGTTCCATTGAGAACCTGTCCGGTAACAATACTTTTATCGTAAATCAATGGCGAAATAACGATGGGCAGGGTCAGCATGTAGCCTGCGTGTTCAGCTTCAACTCTTATAATGTGCGTTCCACCTCTGAGAGGTGGAATTGTTAGAGCTACGTTTCTAACATCTCTCGGCGGAATTGCAACCTCCTTTGAATCCACAACCCTGCCGTCGACCAGAACCCTAACAGTTGTTCTGGCGTTTACGTCTGTCGGGTTGAGAACGGAAACTCTGAGGGTGTTGGAAACGCCGACTGGCAGAGTTTTTGCCTCTAACTTCGGGTTGAAGATGTAAAACTTTTCCGGCAGAGTTTCGCTAACGTAGAACGTCAGCTCTTTTTTTGCGTAAGGAGCATTTTTTCTTGAAATCGTGGATATGGAGGGCGAAGCGTTACCGGAGTACAGGATTTTGTTGTAGAGGTTGTTGTAACTTATCTGGGTTGGAAGCGTGTTGAGCACATCGAAGGCGTAAGCATCAATCGTATATTTTCCACAGATCCAGTCGTCCGGGATGCTGACATCCAGAACCCTGTATATTTTGTCCTTGTAACTTAAAGTTGTTACGCTTTCCACCTTTCCGTAAACCACGTAACCGTTTGGATCCTTTATGATTACGACAAAGTCAACGGCAGCAGCTCTGTTTACGTTAACGTTATCAACAGCCAAGTACAGTTTCATTGTGTCTCCGGGCCTGAATACGTTGCAGTATCGTGGAATGTAATGCCCGTAGCTGTAAACTTCAGTAACTATTGCAGCATGAAAATCGGCCGGTGAAAAACCGAGACATGGTTGTGATGAAAGTACGAGGATAAGTGTGATCGTGAAAATAAACACTGCACCTTTCTTACCTGAATTTGAGAGTGCAGCCATATCGGGCGAATTAATGAAAAGAGATAAATAGTTTATCATTTTCTATTTTTTCAAGAGATTACGTGAACTAATTAAAGACTAAGAATCCAGAGTATATGTGTTTGGTTGTATTGGTACAGCACATGATGTCGCAGGTTCTGGGCTGCTGGATGATGAGTTGGATGGTTAGTCGATGGCGAGTCATCGATAAACCTTTGAAAGTCCGCAATACAGCTGCAAAGGTGCAGCTTATGCCAGTTGTCGGTATATGTTCCGGAAAGGGGGGAGTTGGAAAAACCACGGTATCTGCCAACCTTTCTGCTGCGTTAACAGATTTTGGAACTGTTGCTGTCGTGGATGGCGATGTTGTTCTCCCGAACCTGCACGCCATTTTTGGATTTGAACCAAACGTGACGCTGATCGACGTTATTTCAGGAAAAGCCAGAATTGAAGACGCTCTCTACAGAATAAGGGTTGGAGACGTTTCCCTGGACGTCATGCCTTCTTCTCAAACACCTTCTGAGGTGAAGAACATTCAGGCGTTTACGGACATACTCAAAGAGCTTGGAGAAGCTTACGATTTCGTCGTAGTTGACATAGCTGCCGGACTGAGCAAATACGCTCTCGTACCCATGATGGGGTGTGAAAAGATCTACATAGTTCTCAATCCGGAAGAGACGTCGATAATGGATGCGTGGAGAGTGAGGAAGATCGTAGACCAGATGGATGTCGATTTTGAAGGAGTTATCGTGAACAGGTATAGAGGTGAAAAGTGGGCCGTTGCCATGGCTGAAAAAAGAGTCGGCAGAATCGCAGGCATAATCAGGGAGTCAAAGGCAATTAAAAGGGGATGGGAAAAAAGTTATGTAGTTACAGCCGTAAAACCGGAGGCAAAGGTGTCAGAGGAGTTTTACCTGCTTGCAAGAAGGGTTGCCGGGGAGAACGTTTACCCCAGACCGTACGGAAAGCTGAAGTACATACTCAGGCTTTGAGGAGGTGGAGCATGAGCGACGTAATCGATGCTCTGATGGACGACGATACGTGTCTGGAGACTGAAAAGATTGAGAAAACTGAAAAAAGCGAAAAAAGTGAAAAGAGAAAACAAAAAACTGAAAAAGCCAGATTCAGAGTGACAGGGCAGATTTCAGACGTCGAGCTCAGCGTGCTCAGGTGTCTGAAAGAGACGAAAAACGTCAGAGCTGTATCCAGAATGACCGGATATCCGGAGATAGTCGTCAGCAAGGCGATAGAGAGACTCATAGAAAAAGGCTACATAGACTGCGAGCTGAACGTGATAAGAGATGTTCCCAGGCGCAGGGCGAAATTGCACTCGAGAGGAAAACTCATTGTCATAGACATTGCCATAGCAGTAGCAGCCCTGATATTCATAATAGCTCTCGCTTACTATTTCATGAGGTAAAAACAAAGGTAAAACATCACAGGGAATCGAGAAATGCTTTTAAATCGTTCAAATCCGGAAAGTTTCTCGCTCCGTAGTGCTGTATGCTGTGTGCAGCCACGAAATTTCCAGCTTTCATGCAAATTTCCAGGCTGTACCCCTTCAACCACGCGTGCAGAAAGCCTGCGTTGAAAGCATCTCCAGCTCCCGTTGTGTCGATAACTTTAACTTCAAAAGCCGGTATCTTCAGCTCCGTTTTTCCATCAGTTGCGTAGCATCCCTTACTTCCGAGTTTAACGACCACGACTCCATTTTTCATCCTGCTAACTATTTTCTCCGCACCTCTCCTGTAATCGAGACCAGTTATCTTCTCCACCTCTCTGGCGTTTGGCAGTAATATCGAGCACTTCTCTATCAGCCTCCACACGTCACTTCTTTCAGCGTATATCATTCCGGGATCGAGGCTGACGACATCGAACACGCTGGCGGCTTTTAGCTGAGCAAGAAAGGGAGCATCACTTGTTCTGCATACGAAAGACGTGAGATGAAGAATCTTCCCCTTAACTTTGGGGAAAGAGTTTATCTCGTCATTAACTCCCGGATCCACGAGAATCGCCCTGTCGCCAGCTGTGTTCACGAGGACGATTGCCTTTCCGCTCCTCCTGCCTTCAGTCAGAAACGGTACAACACCAGACCTCCTGAGTTCACTGACGAGCATTTCTCCGTATTCGTCCTTTCCAACTCCACCGACGAATGCAACCCTGTTTCCAAAACTCGCAAGAGCAGAGGCAGTGTTTGCTGCTGAACCCCCAGAGGATACCTTTGCATCCAGAACGTAAGTTTCCTCGTCTTTTTGCGGAATCTTATCGACAATGAAGATTACATCGGCATTCAGAGCTCCAAAACATACAGCGTCGTAGCTATCCGAGCTTTCCGGCATCTCCTCTCACCTTTTTTCTCTGGTTCTCCGATTTTCTGACCACATCCTCGAACTCCTCTTCACTCAGCTCCGGAAGCCAGTAGAATCCATCGCTCCCGCACATCTCTTTTACGCCCTCGATTCCATCTGAAGCGTAAACGTACACGGCAACAGCAGTGGCGAGAGCTGTGTCGGAAACAACTGCAAGGTTTGCCTTTTCGAGTGCGTACCTGTTTCCGTTGAAAGAAATGGCGAGACCTCTCTTTGCCGTCAGCTCGAGCATGTATATGTCTGAAATGCTGTCCCCTATGCTTACGTCTGCGTTTTCAGCTATAACGACTTCCATTTTTCTCCTGCCACCCATGACCTTTACGTCTTCCAGTATTCTCCTCGACGTCCTGAAGCTCTGCAGCTCCTCCCAGAAGAACCTGTCGAGCCAGTCGAAGTCTGCTTTCAGAACTTTTTCAACTGAATCGAGTATAAACTTTCTTTCTTCAGCATCCATTCTGTACCTTTCAGGTATGAACTTCGTTCCGGTAAACTTCATTCCGAGCTTTCCACAGCTGACTTCCAGAAACTGTTCGTAAGAAGTCGAAGCCACGGTAAGGTTGAACCTGCGTAAAGCTCTGGCTGAGGCGAAAGCGTCTTTCACGTAAACCGGCTTTGATTTCTCTTTGAGCCATGCCGAATCAACGCCCTTCGCGACGAGGAAGGGTGCTATTAACCTGAGTGTGTCCCCGGGATTGTAATCAGGTTTCTTTACCTCGTAAGCGAGGTAATCGTCGTAACTGCTCAGTTTTTCAAAAAAAAGTGGAGGAAAAAGTTCCCTGCATATCTCGTAAGCGAAATCGTTCAGAACCCACGGGCCTTCCCAGTCCGTTACTATGCCCGGCATGAAATCACCCTGATTAACTTTCGTTTTTGCTGTCGGCTTTATTTAGCTTTATTTAAATTCCTCCTGGATTTCTCAAGTTAGTTCAGTTAATTCAAACCTTACAGAGCGATGCTGACCTTGGTCGTTCCGACCTTTCTTAGGTGCTCCTCTCCGCTGACGAAGAACACGGAGATTATCAGGCTGAGCACTATTATCGGTATTGCTGAGATAAAGACAGCGTGCAGTCCCTTGAGGAAAGCATCGACTATCTCGAGAAGAGGTAGCGGGTTACCCTTTACCGCAAGGAGGCCGAGAAGCTTTATCTCCTGCGGGCTTGGAATTCTGTTTCCAGCGTTGACGATCAGTTCGTTCATCTTTCCGGTAAGCACAGCTCCTCCAAAGCTTATTCCTATGCTCCTTGCGAGGGAGTTCGAGGTCTGAATGGTTCCGCTCGCCATACCGGCTTTCTCTTTTGGAACCGCACTCATCATCACATTCATGGCTGCCGGCATTATCATTCCTATACCTGAACCGAGAGCGAGGAAGGGTAAGACGAGGCTGTAAAAGTCGTTGTTCACACCAATATTTGACAGCATTACAAGTCCGGATATGAAGACGAATGGAGCAAGGCACATCATTATCTGCGGGTTTATCCTGTCGCTCAGTTTACCGGTTATGGGTGCTACTACGAGGTTTACGCTCGACATTGGAAGCATCCACAGTCCTGCACTTTCTGCTGTAAGACGGAGAACGTCCTGAAGGTAGTACGGAATCAGAAATATGGCTGCTGCCATTCCCCACGACATGAAAAACAGAGCCACCATTGGTGCGCTGAAGTTCCTGATTTTGAACAGACTCAGGTCAAGGACGGGGTATTCGTAGTTCAGCTCTCTCATTATGAATGCCGTGAGCCAGGCGAAGGAGATTATAAAGC
This sequence comes from Archaeoglobaceae archaeon, assembly GCA_027038095.1. Taxonomy (GTDB): domain Archaea; phylum Halobacteriota; class Archaeoglobi; order Archaeoglobales; family Archaeoglobaceae; genus WAPX01. The sequence goes on along the minus strand of JALVYA010000225.1, from coordinate 1,044 downwards.
TCCATATCGTCTTTCTGTTCCACCAGCCCCAGTCCTGCCCTTTAATTACGGCTAAGGTGAAGAATCCCAGACCCACTGCGAGGAGAATAACTCCTATATAGTCTAAGGGCTCCTTCGAAACGTTTCCAAGTGGAGGGAATAGCAGAAACGCCGTTAAAACGCCAAAGAGTCCCACGGGAACGTTTATGTAGAACACCCAGTGCCAGCTCAGGTTGGTTGTGAGCCAGCCACCGATTACCGGACCCAATGCAAAGGATGCTGCAATCAGTATCGATTCCACGCCCATTGCTGCCCCCCTCTTGCCGGGAGGAAAGAGCTCGGTAACGAGTGCGAGGCCGTTGCCCATTATGATTGCTCCACCCACTGCCTGTATAACTCTGAAAAGTATGAACACGCTGATACACCATGATTTTGCAGAGAGGTAGCTTCCTGTAAGAAATATCGCCATTCCAGCAGCGTAAAACAGATCTCTTCTGGTGGCGTCACCTATTTTTCCGAATATGGTCTGCAAAACAACAAGTGTAATCAGGTACGCGTTGAGCAGCCACTGCACTTCAGATGCAGTTGCCTGAAAATCCTGTGTTATTTTCGGCAGAGCGACCATGAGAATGCTCATGTCGAGCACTACCATGAACGTTCCAACTACCACCGGTATCAGCGATAACCAGGGGCTCACTTCTCCAACTCTCGTTTTAACCTTTGGTAACTCCTCTGAACTGTTATCGTTCTGGTTCATCGGTATCACCTGAAAAATAAAAAATTAATTGTAAAAATTTATTCACGTTTTGTTTTTACGCTTTCTTGCATATCTAACCGCTATTGCTATACCAATCAGCGTGAATACGAGAGCGGAAGCTGTTAAAGGTGTTAGCAGTGGCTTGTTCTTAACTTCCACAGACACTGTTATCGAGTTGGATACATGCTTGTAGCCGTTACTGTCGTAGTAGAGTATTCTCACATTAGCCGGATAACTGCCAGCTCCTGCGTGTTTGTCCACCTTTATTCTGAACGACGCAGTTGCACTCTGATTGGGCTTGAGCGTTC
>JALVYA010000224.1 GCA_027038095.1 Archaeoglobaceae archaeon | reverse complement strand
CCTCCGCTGGTAATCGGTAAAGAGGAGATCGAAATTGCACGGGACATCCTGTCCGGAATAGTCTGAAGTGGTCTGAAAGTCTGAGAGAGGTGAGCAGATGCACTGGGCTGATAAGGTGGCAGAAGAACTGCTCAGCAGAGGGAAAAAACACAGAATTGCCACAGGAATAACCCCTTCCGGACACATACATCTGGGGAATTTGAGAGAAATGCTCACAGCAGACGTCGTAAGAAGGGCTGTGGAGGACAGAGGCGGTAAAGCTGAAATGGTTTACATAGCCGATACTTTCGATCCTCTGAGGAAGAGGTACCCTTTTCTGCCCGAGGAGTACGAAAAATACGTGGGAATGCCCCTGAGCGAAATACCCTGTCCCTGCGGAGGGCATGAGAATTACGCCGAGCACTTTCTGGAGCCTTTTCTGGAATCGCTTGAAATACTTGGAATAGACGTTGAGGTGAAGAAAGCGGACGAGATGTACAGAAAAGGAGAATACGTGCAGGAGATAAAGACTTCCCTCAGAGAAAAAGAGAAGATAAAGAAGATTCTGGAGGAAGTAACCGGAAAGAAGTGCGACGAGAGCTGGTCTCCATTCATGCCACTCTGCGAAAGCTGTGGCAGGATAAACTCCACGAGGGTTGTCGATTTCGACGACAGCGGAGTTTACTATGTCTGCGAGTGCGGGCACGAGGGAAAGGCATCTTACAGGGGCGGTGGAAAGCTGGGGTGGAGAATTGACTGGCCGGCGAGGTGGAAGATTCTGGGCATAACGTGTGAACCCATGGGCAAAGACCACGCTGCTGCTGGAGGAAGCTATGATACCGGAAAGCTGCTGGCAAAGGAGGTTTTTGGCATAGAGCCACCCTATCCCATTGTGTACGAGTGGATACACCTTAAGGGCGTTGGAGCGATGAAGAGCTCAAAGGGAATAGTCGTTCCGGTTAGGGAAATCGTGGAAGTTTTACCGCCTGAAATCGTCAGGTACATAATAATCAGGTCAAAACCCGAGAGGCACATAGACTTTGACCCCTCATCACTGCTGGACCTGATAGACGAGTTTGAGGAAGCTTACGCCAGAGGAGACAGGAGCGTTGAGCTGTCTCTCGTAAAAAGCGTGAGGTACTGCAGAGTTCCGTTCAGGCATCTGGTCGTTGTTGGACAGATAGCCGGCTGGAATCCTGACAGGGTTGTCGAAATACTGAAGAGAACGGGATACGAAATCGACGTCGAGGACATCAGGAGGAGGCTCAAATACGCTGAGAAGTGGCTCAGCAGGTTTGCGCCCGACAGGCTGAAGTTCGAGATAAGGGATGTTGAGGAACTGAACGTTAAGTTCGATGAAGAGGAACTGGAGTTTTTGAGGAGGTTCGCAGAGGCGATGAAAGAGGGCATGAACGCCAGCGACCTGCACAACCTCGTTTACGAAGTTGCTAACGATGTGGGCATAAAGCCGGGCAAAGCGTTTAAGGCTATTTACAAGGCAATAGTGGGGAAGAGCTACGGCCCGAGAGCGGGGTATTTCATGGAATCTCTCGGCGTTGAGTGGGTGAAGGACAGGTTTTTAAGAGTCGTCGAGGTGAACAGCTGATCTCATCGAAAGTTTGAGTATGCTGGATGAGCCAGTTGAAGCCAGTTGAACAAAAAATTATGCGTATGAAGGAGTATGAAGAAGCCAACGAGAATAGAGGCAGGTAGCTACTACACGTACCTAAGCGAGGGCTGTAAGCTGTGCAGGAGAGGTGCCAAACTCGTCCTGTTCGTAACCGGTCTGTGTCCGAATTCGTGCTTTTACTGCCCGATTTCTGAGGAGAGAAGAGGAAAGGACATGACCTTCGCCAACGAAAGAAGAGTTATTACTCCAGAAGACGTTGTGAAAGAAGCGGAGCTGATGAGCGCTGAAGGTGCATCCATCACCGGAGGAGAGCCGTTTTTCACGTTAAAAAAGACTCTGGAGTTTGCAAAACTTCTGAAAAGCTTGGATTTGCACGTTCACCTCTACACGAGCCTGCCCGATGAAAGTGCGGTGAAAAAAATATCTCCCTACATAGACGAGATAAGGTTTCACCCCGTAAAACCTCTGAAACTCTACAGAGAACCGGTAAAAATTGCCAAAAAGCTGGGACTTGAGACGGGAATTGAAGTTCCCGCAGTAAAATTTGACAGGGATCTGGCAGACTTCGTAAACGAGCACGAGCTGTTCATGAACCTGAACGAACTCGAGCTTTCCGCAACGAACTACAGAAAGGTAGTGGACATGGGATTCGAACCCGGAGAGTTTTTTGAAGTTAAGGGATGTGACAGCATAGCCGGGATGTACTTGCGGGAGGTGGAGAAATTTCACTACTGCACGGTTGCCTTCAAAGACAGGGCTCAGACGAGAAGACGCTTCATAAGAATGGCAATGAACCATCCGGATTTCTATCTCGTTACGAGAGACGGAACCCTCGTGTGCGGTAGAGTTGAATGTTCCAAAGAAGAGCTTGAAGTGCTGCTGAAAATCCTCGATGAGACGGGTGAAAAATACAAAATTTACGAGAACGGTGCTCGGGTGGAAGTTGAGTTTTCAGCAGAAATTGCGGAGACGCTGAGTGAAGATTTAAAAGCTGAAGGCTTTAATGTGTATGTGGTCGAAAGATATCCCACAGCCGATAGGCTCGTCGTCGAGAGAATACCTCTTTGAGCTCAATTCAGTTTGAGGCTTGATGAGCATGAAACGGGAAGAAATTGAAGAAAGGCTGAAGAAGTACCTCGAAAGGGACAGGAATGGTATAAGAAGGGAGTTACTCAAAATTCTGCTTGAGGGTGAGAAGTACACGACAGATGAGATATACAGCAAGCTGAAAGAGAGGCTCAATACAGGCGTGAACAAGAGGGGAGTTTCTGCAATGGTTGGACTCATGTGTGCAAGGCTCGGTATTCTGAAAACAGAACTTGGAGAGAAAAACAAATATTATATAAACCAGCAATATGCTGATCTGGTCAGAGAGCTGCTCGAAAAATAAAAATGAAAAATTAAAAATAGGGATTGCGTTACTTTTGCTGTATTTCAGAGTTGCCTTAACCTTGGCTGGCAGCTTTATTAGCCTAACAATCGTTAAAGAGCAGTAACAATGAAGGGTGAAATGGAAGTAACCAGAAACATTGGAGTGCACAGAACATCTGAAGTTGCAGATGTAATTAGGTGGATTGAGAGAGTTGAGAGAAGCAGGATAACTTCTTTCTGGGATGTGGTTGAGTTAATAAAAAATCCCTTCGTAAAGATTTACGAGAGAAAGCTTGCAAGGGACGTAAGGTCTTTTGAGATGCCGAGACACATCGCAATAATCATGGACGGAAATCGCAGGTTTGCTAGGAAAAGGGGTTTGCCTCCAAACGCCGGACACGTTTTCGGGTCGAAAAAAGCTGAGGCGGTTTTAAACTGGTGCTGGGAGCTCGGAGTGAAAAACGTTACCGTTTATGCGTTCTCGACTGAGAACTTTAACAGGAGCGAGGAAGAAAAGAAAAGCCTGTTCTCCCTCATTGCAAGGGAGCTGAACAGACTTCTGAAGAATGAAAAAATCCACCGCAGTGAAGTTAGGGTGAAGGTGGTGGGCAAGGTTCAGCTCCTCCCCGACTACGTGAGAAAGGTGATAGACGAGGTTGAAAGGGCAACCGAAAACTACAGGAATTTTCACCTCAACATAGCTCTGGCGTACGGTGGAAGGCAGGAGCTTATCGACGCCGTAAGGAGCTTGCTGAGGGACGTAAAGGCGGGGAAGCTGACACCAGACAGAATCGACGAAAAAACGATAGAGTCGTATCTGTACGGAAACGGAGATTACGCAAGGGTGGATTTGTTGATAAGAACTGGAGGGGAGCAGAGACTGTCAAATTTTCTCACGTGGCAGACCGCAAACAGTATTGCCTGCTTTCTCGACGTTTACTGGCCGGCTTTCAGGAAACTTGACCTTCTGAGGGCAATCAGGCTCTGGCAGGTTAAGGCTGGTTTGAGAAGGTGATTGAAGCCGTTGAAGCTGTTATTGTTACAGGCGTTAGGTTGTCAGTGGGCGTTTGCTGGTATTAAATTAACTGCTACTAAAATAATTTTTTTGAAATCTTAAATAGAATGCTAACAATATCAACTAGTGTACGACCTTGATTCCTCTGCGATTCATTTCCTCAGCAAATCTGTCCGCCAGATTTTCCGAAACTGCAACCCTTACCTCTCTGGTGTAGGCGTCGAGGGCGATTATGTCGAGGTCAAACTCAACCTTCTCAACGAGCTCAAAATCCACGAGTCCGTAGCAGTAGTCAGCTCCTTCCCTTACGACCCTCACCTTTCCGGAAAGTCCGGCCTTTCTCAGATGCTCGAATAAATCGGGATTCAGCACCTTTGCCCTTGTAAGCTCCTGAATTACCTTTTCTTTTCCCGGTAGCCTCAACTTAACCCCAATTTTCTCCATGTCCTCTTCTGCGTGGTTTTTTGCGTTTTCGGACACGACTTTTCCTCTGTTCATAACGATAATTCTGTCTGCCCATGCAAAGGCAAACTCCGAATCGTGGGTTGTTACGATGACCGTTAATCCTCTGGCGTTTAGCTCCGTCAGTATGTTGAAGATTTCGTGAACTCCCGCGTGGTCGAGACCTGCAGTCGGCTCGTCTATCAGCAGCACTGGGGGATTCATAACGATAACTCCCGCTATGGCCACTTTCTTTTTCTCGCCACCGCTGAGGTTTGCCGGATTTCTTTCTGCGAGGTGCTCTATTTTCATAACTTTCAGTATTCTGTTAACCCTGTCTCTGACTTCCTCCTCCTGCAATCCCATGTTTCTCAACCCAAAAGCCACGTCATCGTATACGGTTGCGGAAAAAACCTGATCGTCCGGGTTCTGAAAGACTATTCCTACCACTTCTCTTATCCTGTTCTCGTTTTTCTTGCTGACCTCGACACCCATCACTCTTATCCTGCCGCTTTCCGGCTTTACGAGCCCGCAGATGCTCAGCATCAGCGTGGTTTTTCCTGACCCGTTTGGGCCGAGAATTGCCACTTTTTCTCCCCTTTTAATTTTCAGGCTCGCTCCGTCGAGAGCCTTAACCTTATCGTAAAAGTAAACGAGGTTCTCAACTTCGACAGCATATTCGTTTTCGTTAAGCTTTTCTTCGGTTTGCAGGCTGTTCAAACCAGCACCCCCCTCAGCTCAGGACGTAAGGAGCTTTGAGAACGAACCTGTCAACGTAAACGGCAATAGCACACAGCATGAACACGACAATTACCTGCAAAATAATTTTCATGTCAAACTTTTTACTCACGACGAGCTTTCCTTTATAACCTCTCGCAACCATGCTCATGTAAACTCTCTCAGCCCTGTCCATCGCTCTCAGAATTAGAACGCCTGCGAGGCTTCCGAGATTCGAAATTCTCTTGTAAAATGGTAATTTCTTTGAGAAAGCACCTCTTGCCCTCGCCGCCATGTGCAGTCTCGTGCTCGTGTGCGATAGCGTTTCGATGTACCTGAGCATGAGCAGTGTAATTTCAACAACTTCATCCGGTAGCCACGTAAAGGCTGAGACTATGTCGTACATTTTCGTGGTGGAAACGAGAACGAGCAGCAGCGATATGCACACGAGCACCTTCACGAGTATGAGCATTGCAAGGTACAGACTTCCCTGAGTTATCCTGAGCACCCACCAGTGCCATATCGTCTTTCCGTACGGAACTGTAAACAGTATAACCGCAAAAACGACTGAAGCAACGTACAGCGGATACAGAAGTTTTTTGAGTGGAATCCGGAGCCAGAGAACGAAAACTGTGAGAACGGCAAGTAAAGCCAGAGGTATGTATATGTCCCTCATTGCCGTTACCGTGAACAGTAAAATAAATACCGAGAGGGTCTTAACCCTCCCGTCTATCTTAACTCTCGTTTCCCTGTAGAGGTCGTCAAATTTAACGACTTCCATTTATTTCCTCTCCTTCAGCTCCCTTATTGCCCTGCCGAGTATTGCGGCGAGGAAGAAACCGATTGTTGTTCCCACACCGTTGACAACATCACCTTTAAACCAGGGTGGAATTCTATCACCTCCTTACCATGTCCTGCGTTCTGGTGTCACCTTCTGCTCCT
>JALVYA010000223.1 GCA_027038095.1 Archaeoglobaceae archaeon | reverse complement strand
TCCTTCGCAATTTTTACCGCTATTTCTGCCGGCACGCCGTGAGAATCGTACAGTTCCACGAGGTCGTCGACGTCCAGCTTCTTCTTTCTGGACACTATCCTTTCCACCATTCTTATTCCCTTTTCTATCGTCGAGCGATACCTCTTTTCCTCGAGTTCGAGTATTTCCTGTACCGTATCCATTGAAACGTCGAAGCTGAAGTTTTTCATCAGCTTTCTGTGCATCTCGACGAGGTCGAACAGAGAGAGAGTCAGCTCCAGCTCTTCGGCAAGCCTTATCGCCCTTCTTATCATCAGCCTCGCCAGGTAACCTCCTCCCGCGTTGGACGGAACCAGACCGTCTCCGAGCATGAACAGTATGGCTCTCGTGTGGTCGGCAAGAGCGTAAATTTTTTCCAGAGGTGCAACCACCTTCAGCAGCTTTTCCACGTCAATTCCCAGTTTTTCAGCCGTTTTTATCCTGAACTCCTCCAGAGCCTTACCCTTCAGAGACCCCATGACGCCTGCCAGTCTGGAGCTCTCCGCCACGATTTCAGACACATCCTCGTCTTTGCGGGACAGCTCGACACTGCTGTTTTCCTCTATAGCGTCGAGAACTGACGGAAATATGGCGTCGTAAACCGTTGGCGTTCCCTGACTCGCCCAGACGAACCTCTCCAGTCCGTAACCCGTATCGACTATGTACCTGTCCATTTTTCTGTACTTCTCTCCCTTTATCTCGATGGTGCCGTTTTCGTCGGCAACCAGATTCATGAAAACAAGGGTGGCGAGCTCTATACCGCTGACTATGGCTTCGAGACACGGTCCGGCGTTTCCCCCACCGGCCCAGGGTTCCTCCTTGTAAACTATGCTTTCAGGCCTCACTCCCAGCTCTTCGAGCAGCTCCGTGCAGTACTGTACGGTTTCGCTTTTCCAGTAAATTTCCTCCTCTTTGCTGTTAAAGGCGTGGTGCGCCATCATTTCGAAAAGCGTCAGGTGTCTGCCTGTTTTTCCAACGCTGTCCAGATCGTCCATCCTTATACACGGCTGGGATATCGTGAGCGGGTTTGCAGGAGGAGGAGCCACTCCAGAAGTTACGAAAGGCTGAAAGTCCGCTATCGACGCTATCGTCAGGTATATGTCGTCCCTCCACCTCGCAACGACGGGATACCTGTCCACGCGGGTGTGTCCTCTCTTCTCAAAAAAGGAGAGGTAGTGTTCCCTCATTTCATCAAGCGTAAACTTCTTTTTGAAAACCGGATTTCCTATGAATCCGTAACTCTCACACGGCGGATCTCCACAGATCTCTCTGCTTTCGTCAAGTGTCCAGAAGTGCTTTCCGCACTTAACGCACCTTTTTCTGACGAAGCCTCTCTCCCTGAGGTAATCGATGTCAAGGTATTCTTTCTCGAGCATCGTAGCACCTTTGCCGTGTTTGCGTTTAAGGTTTTCTTCTGCGATTTTGAGATTCTGAGATCCCGGTCGGACTAAAAACGTGTGGAAACAAAAAACCAAAAAATCAAATATGGTAACGGCAAAGCCAGAAACATGATAAAAGTGGCAGTAACCGGTGCAGCGGGGAGAATGGGAAGGCTGATAGTGAAAAACGTCGTGGAAGATGAAGAGCTCGAACTCGTTCAGGCTTTCGATGTGGTTGAAGTGGGGAAAGATGCAGGAGAGCTTGCTGGAGTTGGAAAAACCGGAGTTGAAATAACTCACGCTTCTGAACTCGAATCAAAGCTGAATGCAGACGTTCTCGTTGATTTTACCACTGCAGATGCTGCTGTAAACAACATATGCATCGCCGCAAAAAAAGGTGTTAAGCTTACAGTGGGAACGACCGGATTTACGGAGGAGCACTGGAAAAGGATAAGGGAGTGCTGCACCGTTCCGGCAGTAATATCTCCAAACTTCAGCGTCGGAGTGAACGTGTTCTGGGAAATTGTAAGAAGAGCTGCCGAGCTTCTGAAGAACTACGACATGGAAGTTCTCGAAATGCACCACAGATTCAAGAAGGACGCCCCAAGCGGAACTGCGCTGAAGGTCGTGGAAATACTGAAGGAAGTTGCCGGAGAAAAAGAGGTCGTAACCGGCAGGAGCGGCGTATGTCCGAGAGGGGACGAAATCGGCGTTTTCGCAGTAAGAGGTGGAGATGTGGTTGGCGAGCATACGGTGTTTTTCATAGGCATGGGTGAGAGGATAGAGATAACGCACAGAGCCTGGAGCAGGCAGGCTTTTGCCGGAGGAGCCATAAAAGCCGTGAAGTGGATAAGCAGGGTTGAAAAACCGGGAATATACGGAATGAAGGACGTGCTCGGTCTTTAGCTGTTATTTTGTAAACAGAAAATGAGCGTTGAGAAATCCGTAACCGAAACGGAAGGCGGATGCTACGTAAGTCTGGAGGTTTCTCCCGGCTCAAAGAAAAGGGAGATCAGGGGATTTAACGCGTGGAGAAACTCCGTAGAGGTGGCTGTCAGAGCTCCACCGAAAGGCGGAAAGGCCAACGCCGAACTCGAAAAGTTTCTGAGCGAAGTTTTTGGGGCTGAAGTGAGAGTTGTAAAGGGCAGGAAATCACGCCAGAAAGTCGTCTTCGTCAAACTGAGCAAGAGCGATGTCGTTAAAAAACTGAAAGAAGTGCTGTGACTGCCATGGCCTGCATGAGTTTTGAGGAAATTCTGGAGTTTGAAAAAAGTCTGAGAGAGCTGAGGGAAAGGAGCGTTAACGGAGCAGTGATAATCGTTGAAGGACTCAGGGACAAAGCAAGCCTGAGGTTGCTCGGAATTAAGGGGAAAATTGTTGAGGCATCAAACGTGCCATCAGACGTTCTGGCTGAAAGGGTGTGTGAGGTCTGCAGGGAGTCGAGAGACGTCATAATCCTCACAGACCTCGACAGAAGTGGAAGAAACCTGAGGAAGAGGGTCGTCAGGGCTTTTGAATGCAGGGGAATAATCCCGGACGTCGAGACCGGAAAAAGGTTGCTCTCGCTCTGCAGGGTGAGCAGCGTCGAAACCCTCGCTTCGAGGTACTACAAATCCATTGAATGTTTGAAGTTTTAAATTTATGTTAATATGTTAAGTTATTTTAAATATACTCATTAAAATTGTCGTAAAACAGCTCAGCAACGCCAGATTTAAAAAGTGTCTGCAATAACAGTAAAAAAGGTTGATAGGATGTCAGAATTGCTTGTCTTTCCGTTTTCGGCAATAGTGGGGCAGGAGAAAGCCAAGCTCGCACTGCTGTGTAACGCAATAAATCCAGCGATAGGTGGCGTTTTGCTCAGCGGGGACAAGGGCTGTGGAAAATCGACGATGGTCAGAGCTCTTGCCGACGTTTTGCCGGAGATAAAGGTCGTGAAGGGGTGCATGTTCAACTGCAACCCGGAAAACGAGGTTGAAATGTGCGAGTACTGCAGGGAGAGAGCGAAAAAAGGCGAAATTGAGGTGGAACTGAGAAAAATGAGAGTCGTTGACCTGCCGCTGAGCGTTACGGTGGACAGACTCGTTGGAAGTGTGGACATAGAAAAAGCTCTGAAAGAGGGAGTCAGAGCCATACAGCCGGGAATTCTCGCACAGGCGAACAGAAACATCCTGTACATCGACGAGGTAAACCTGCTCGACGACTACGTTGCGGATGTGCTGTTGGACTCTGCGGCAATGGGATGGAATTTTGTTGAGAGAGAGGGTATAAGCCTGAAGCACCCGGCAAGGTTCGTTCTCGTTGGCAGCATGAATCCGGAAGAGGGAGAGCTCAGACCCCAGATACTGGACAGGTTCGGGCTTTACGTTCAGGTTGAGGCGGTGGATGATGTCGAGCAGAGGATGGAAATCCTCAGCAGAGTTGAAGAGTTTCAGAGCGACCCTCAGGGATTCAGAAAGAGGTTCGAGAGCGAGCAGAGGAGGATAAGGGAGAGCGTTGCAAGGGCGAGAGAAATTCTGAACAGGGTCGAGATCGATGAAGACCTGCTGAAGTTTCTGGTAAAAACGATTGTCGATCTCGGCATAAAAACTCACAGAGCTGAGATCGTATGTCTGAGAACGGCAAAAGCTATAGCAGCTTTCGAGGGCAGAAAAAAGGTAACTTTTGAAGACGTGAAAAGGGCAATGGAACTCGCATTACCTCACAGAACAAAAAGCAAGCCGTTTGAAGACATCAAACCTCCGTACGGCGGTGAAAAAAGAGACGGGAGAGAAGGCAGAGGCGAGAACGAGAACAAAAATGAAAGCAAAAAAAGTGAAAATAAAAGTAAAAACAATTTAAAAAGTAAAAACAGCACGGGTAAAAACAGAAAATCAAAACAGGGAGAAAAAAGTGAAAGCGAAACCGGAATGAAGAGCAGAAAACCGGATGACAGAGAAGAAACCGTAAAAATATCAGATCTGCCGGGTAAGTGCAGTTACGGAAAAGCTCACCTCAGAGGTTCGAGGGGGGAAAGGGTAAGCTCGACCGAAGGGTCTGGCGTGCACGTATACAGCATTCCCGGAAGGGAAGGCGAAATAGACGTTTTTGGAAGTCTGAAAAACGCACTGCTCAGAGACCCCGAAAGCCGTGAGGTTACAGAAAGAGACCTGCTCGTGAAGGTAAAGAGGGTCAGAGTGCCCAGACTTACTGCAATCGTCCTCGATGCGAGCGGGAGCATGTTCGTCAGGAAGAGACTTTCCGTAGCGAAAGCAATAGCAAGGTCTCTCGTCGAAAACGGCTACGTTAAAAGAGACCTGCTGTCTTTAACGGTCTTCAGAAATACCTCTGCAAGAACGGTGATCAGTCCTACGAAAAGGTACTCCGACGTCTTTAAAGCCCTCGATGAGGTGGAGTTTGGCGGTAAAACTCCACTCACCCTCGCTCTGAGGGAAATCAGAAGACTTGCAAAAGCGTTCAGAGTAAAAAACAAAAATTCCGTGGTTAAAGCCGTGCTCATTACGGACGGAAAGGCAAACGTCCCCGTCAGAAGGGGCACAGGAAGCATAAGAGAGGAGATAGCCGAGGAGCTGGAGAGGCTTATCAGAGAGAACGTTAAACTGGAAGTTTACGACACGAGGCGGGGTTTTGATCCCACGCCCTCCTTCACAGAAATGATGGAAAAAGCTGGATTTAAAGTCTGGAGAGTTTAGCCAGAAAGCAAAACCACATCACCTCAAAACAGGTCCAACGTCTTCAAACCCCTGCCTCTGCCCGGTTCCGGCAAGTTTCTGCAGTTTTTTCGGATTTAAAATTAAGTCCACGGCATTTCTCACGTGTTCCCTAACTCTGTTTTCCGTCACTTCGAGCAGTTCCTTCTCGTCCCTGCACTCGTCTTCGTGAACGAAAACCTCTATTACGTGCGTGTTCGTCATGAGCTGAACCATTATCAGCCCCAGCGAGGCTTCGTGAGCGCACTGCTTGTCTATGGGTTTTGGGCCGGGCATACCCATTGCCACGACTATCGAGCAGTTTCTCTCCTCTATGAGCTTCTTTGCCGCAACCGGCAGGTCTTTAACTCCCGGAACCGTGTACCTTTCGTAGGGAAGAGAACAGATTCTTCTGAGCTCGTCTATCGCTATTTTTCCCATGTTAACTCTCGCAAACGTCGTGTCAGCGATACCAACCTTCACGCAGCGAGCTATCTTTTCCGGCGAAAAAGCTTTTCGGATTCACGCCACAAATTCCGTGATGGTAGAGGAAGAGCTGGAAAAATTTGAGAAAAAAATCAGGGGTAAGCACTCGACAGTTTACGTTCTTGGGGATAGAGCGGTTAAAGTCTTTAAGAGGGATTTGAGCTACAATTTCTGGAAAGAGGTTGCCTTTCTCTCCTACCTCCAGCCCAGAGGTTTCGTTCCGAAAATTTACACCATACAGCCGTCCAGTTTGTCGATAACGATGGAGTACATAGACGGTGAAAACATTGGAGAGCTCGCTAAGAGCGGAGAGCTGAGCGCGAAAATGGTGATTGACTGTCTGGACGTGTGCAGGACTCTCGACACACTGATGATCCAGAAGGAGGAAATGAGCAGACCGGAAAAACACATAATATTCAGAAACGGCAGGCCTTACTTCATAGACTTCGAAAGGAGCGTAATAACGCCAAAGCCCGCGAACGTAACCCAGTTCACTGGTTACCTGATAAAAAAATTTAAAATCGAATCCGGGCTTACAGACATGGTCAAAGAGTACAAGAAGAGGTTTGACGAAGCGAGTTATTCTGAGCTCAGGTCAAATTTAATGCGTGTTCTGCGTTCTGTGCTCTGATTGTGCATATTATTCCGTTTACTGTTCCGTTTACCCGT
>JALVYA010000222.1 GCA_027038095.1 Archaeoglobaceae archaeon | reverse complement strand
GTGAGAGCTGACGATTCTGGATTTGAGACTGCAGACAGAGGTAGTGTTATCGAGATGTTAGAGGAAAAGCTTGCCGAAAAGGAGAAAGAAATCGAGGAGCTGAAAAGGATGAACGAAATCGAAATATCTGAAATGAGAGAGAAGGTAAAGGCCGAGCTGAAAGCTGAGTTGAAGGCTGAACTGTACTCGGAGCTGATCGGTGATCTTAGGAGAGAGATGTCCGTTCTGAAGGATGACGCTGTTCGAGAGCTTGCAGTTCAGTTAAAAAACGAAATACTGAGTTTGAAAAGAGAATCTGAAAACGAAAAAATACTCGTGGACAGGATTGCAGCCATCGAGGCAAAACTGCTTGAGCTCGCAAAAACGGTGGAAAACCTGACGAAAGAAATACTGTACATGAAATCAGAGAAAGTGCCGGAGAGACTGCAGAAACCGCAGAGAAACAGAGTAAAGCAGCAGCTGAGGAGCAGCAAAACGGTAAAACTCGATACGGATGACGATATTATAGTCTGTGACTGATTTACTGCCGAAACATGTACATCAAAAAGATAACCCTCAAAAACTTCAAGTCTTTTGGAAAAAAAGTGGAGATACCCTTTTTCAGGGGATTTACCGCTATCAGCGGGCCAAACGGGAGTGGAAAGTCGAACATAATCGACTCCATTGTGTTCTGTCTCGGACTTACATCGTCAACGAAAGCTCTGAGAGCTGAAAAGCTGACCGATCTGCTTTACAGCGGGAAAAATACGAGCGAGGCTGAGGTGTCGATAACCTTTGACAACAGCGACTCTGCCCTGCCCTTTGACGGGGACATCACCGTTACGAGGAAGATAAAAATCACGGAAAAGGGGTACTACAGCTACTACTACCTGAACGGAAAGCCGTGCAGTCTCTCGGAAATACAGGACATGCTTGCCAGGGTGGGTATTCACGGAGAGGCTTACAACGTCATAATGCAGGGAGACGTGACGAAAATAACCGAGATGACGCCAGTCCAGAGGAGAAAAATAATAGACGACATAGCGGGAATTTCCGAGTTCGAGGAGAAAAAGGAGAAGGCTTTAGAGGAGCTCGACAGGGTCAGAGAGAACATAGAAAAAATAGAAGCCATTTTAAGCGAAATCTCCAGCAACCTCGCACAGCTCGAGAAGGACAGGGAAGAAGCGATCAGGTACAGGTCTCTTCTTGAAGAGAAGGAATTCTACTCAAGGGTCGTTGAAACCCATCACTACAGACTTTTGCTCGGCAGGGCTGAGAGGCTTGAGAGAGAAATTCAAAAGCTCGAACTCGATAAGGACAGGCTAATTCACAGAATGGCAGAACTCGGCAGGGAGCTCGAAGCGCTGAACGGAAAGATAGGCGAAATCTCCTCAAAAATAACGGAGATGACGGGCGAATCGTATGCGGAGATAAACCAGAGAATTCTTGAGGTTACCTCGGAGATGGAGAGCATCAGGAAGTCTGAGGAGCTCTACCAGAGCGAAATTGAAAAGCTGAAGGATAAGCTGACGGAGGTAAATCTGGCCGTTTCAAAACTCGAAGAAGAGCTGAACGAGCACAAAAACGATTGCGACAGAATTGCCGTGGAAAAGGAGAGTCTTCAGGCTGTTGTTGACGAGCTGGAAGTGAAGGTGAGTCTGCTGAAGGACAGGATGCAGGAAGTCGATTCCAGACACAGGGCTTTGAGGGACGAGCTGCTCAGAGAGAGGGAAAAGCTTGAGGAACTCAAAAGCAAGAGGAGCGATTTGCTGAGAGAAAAAGACAGGCTGATCGAGTCCGTGAGACTTTCTGAAGTAAATCTGGACACACTCAAGAAAAAAGCCGAAAAATCGAGGGAAAGAATTGAAGAGCTTAACTCCAGAGTTGATAGCCTGCTCAAAACCATAAACACTGCTGAAATGGAGGCGAGCAAACTCGTAAAGAAGAGAAACGATACAGACAGCAAACTCTTCTCTCTGAAGGATGAGCTCGCAAAAATAGAGGAAAAAATAAAGTTACTCGAAGTCGAGCTTGCCAAGCTAAGGGCTGAGGCAAATGCCATAGAATCCGGTTTTTCGAAAGGCGTTGACCTCGTTCTCGAAGCAAAGGAGAGGAGGGCATTACCGGGTATATTCGGGACAGTTGCCCAGCTGTGCAGGGTTGAGGAGAGGTTTGCGGTGGCACTGGAAGTTGCTGCGGGAAACGCTTTGCAGTACATAGTCGTTGAAAACGAGGATGATGCCGTGAGAGCCATAAACTACCTGAAACAGATAAGGGGTGGGAGAGCAACATTCCTGCCTCTGAACAGGATAAAGAAGAACTTCGGAAAACTGGAACTCGACGGCTCAATCCTGAGCTATCCCGGAGTTGTTGATTACGCCGTAAACCTCGTAAAGTGCGAAAAAAGGTTCATTCCCGTGTTTAACTACGTTTTCAGGGACACGCTTGTCGTTGACAGGATAGAGACTGCAAGAAAGCTAATGGACAGGTTCAGGGGAAGAATGGTAACGCTGGACGGAGATCTGGTGGAGAGAAGCGGCGCGATGAGCGGTGGCTACCACGAGAGGAAAAAAGGTTTCCTGCTGTCCAAAGACCTCGTGGAGAGAGAGAAGAGGATTCTCGAGGAAATAACGGTTTTCAAGAGCAGAAAGTCTGAAATAATGGCTAAAATAGGAAAGCTCGAGGAGGAGAGGAGAGACTACCAGCAGCAGATCGACGAGAAAAGCGCCGAAGTCAGGAGGATAAGGGAAGAGATCGATTCAGCCAAAAGGCTGATTGCTGACGAGACTGAGATGCTCGACGAACTCGAAAAGCAGATTGCAGAAATGGAGAAAGAGAAGAGGGAAACGTCTCAAAAAATAATGGAGCTGGACAGAGAAATAGACAAACTGTCAGAAGAAATAGCGGAAAAAGAGAGAAAAATAAAAGGGATAGAAAAGAAGCTCGGAGACAGCGAGATACCGGAAATTACCAGAAAGTACGAGGAGCTGAAGGAGGAACTGTCAGCCGCTTACAGCAGGTTGATGAACGCGGAGAAAAGGCTTGAAAACGCCGAATTCAAGAAAAAACAGGTGGAAGAGTGGATAGAAGAGAAAAACAGAGAGAGGGAAAGGCTGAAAAAGGAAATTTCTGAGCTTGAAGAAAAAATACGGAATGGCAGAAAAAGAGTTAAAGAGCTTGAAGAGGAACTGAGGAACCTGAAGGAGGAAGAGGAAAAAATAGGTAAGAACGTCAGAGAGCTCAGGAAAGAGAGAGATGAACTGCTCGAAAAAAGCAGAAAGCTGGAAAAAGATAGAGACGCGTGCAAATACGCAGTAGCGGCTGTGGAAGAGAGAATTAAGGCGAGGAAAGATTCCCTGATGAACGTGAGAACAGAGATCGAAAAAGTGGATAAAAACAGGCTGATTGAAGGAGAAATACCGCCGATGGACGAAGCGATCAGAAAAATAGAGGAAATAGACGGGGAACTGAAGAAATTCGGCGACGTCAACATGAAAGCAATTCAGGAGTACGAAAGGGTCAGGAGCAGAAGAGACAGCCTTCTCGAAAAGAAGCTCAGCCTCGAAAAGGAGAGAAGCGAAATACTGGATAGAATAGAGAAATACGAAAAGATGAAAAGAGACGCCTTTTTTGAGACCTTCAATGCTGTAAAGGAGAACTTCTCCAGAGTCATAAAAACGCTGACGGATGGAGAGGGCAACCTGTACCTCGACGGAGAGGATCCGTTCAACAGCGGTTTGAACATAAAGGTGAAGTACTACGGCAAACCCGTCAGAAGAATAGAAGCTCTCAGCGGAGGGGAAAAAAGTCTCATAGCGTTGGCTTTAATATTTGCCATTCAGATGTACAAACCGGCCCCGTTCTACGCCTTTGACGAGATAGACATGTTTCTTGACGGTGCTAACGTTGGCAGGGTTGCGAGGCTGATAAAGGAGAGGTCAAAAGACGCACAGTTTATCGTTGTTTCTCTCAGAAAGCCGACTCTCGAAATGGCAGACGCCATAGTTGGCGTAACGATGGGCAGAGATAACTGCTCGAAGGTAACGGGCATAAAGCTGAAAGTTAAAGAAAGGAAAGAAGCGATAAAGGAAGAAGCAGAGGTAGAGGCGCAGGGATAAGAGTAAGGCAGGAGTACGTAAAATTAAGCAGGATGGTGCAGTATGGAGCCAGCAGGGCAGGAAGAACTCGGGAAGTTAGAGGATCCTGTAAAACTCCTCGTGGACATGGCAAAACAGGGAAAGATAGATCCGTGGAACATAGACGTCGTCGAGGTAGCGGATAAGTTTCTGCTGGAGCTCGAAAGAGCGAGGAAACTTGACCTGAGAATATCGGGGAGAGTTTTGCTGTACGCCGCCATTCTCACGAGAATGAAGGCAGAGATTCTGGCTGAAGAGGCTGTGCTCTGCGTTTCCGAAAACGAAGAACCCACGGGTTCTGAAGATGCCATAGAGGGTGGAAGAGAATGCGGGGAAGATTACGAATTCACAGGCACGCCTGATTACGACTACTACGGAGAGATAGATTTCGACGATTTTGAAGGTTTTGGTCTGGATACAGTTGAAAAAAGCGAAGAAAACCTGTTTGAGGACGAAATAATAGCCCACCTGATGAGACCACACCGAAAGGTCAGAAGGTTTACGACCCTGAAAGACCTGCTGAGAGAGCTCGAAAGAGCGGAGAAGACGAAAAAGAAGAAGAGAGATACGGGCAGCATAAGGAATACCGTGCTCAAAACGCCACACGAAGAAGACATGGAGGATACGATTTCAGCTGTGGAAGAGGAGCTCAAAAAACTGTTCGAGAGGAGAGACTTCGTTACCTTTTCCGAGCTGGCCGAGGGTAGAGGGTTGAAGAGGAAGCTTTCACTGTTCGTTTCCATACTCTACCTGACTTACAGGAAAAAAATTGAAATAGAGCAGGAAAAAATTTACGAGGATGATATATTTATATTTCCGGTGAGCAGAAATGCAGAGGGAAATGCAGAACCGTGAAAACCGTGAAAACGCTGACGGAGAAACTGTAGAAAATAAAAGTAAAGCTAACAGCGACCTGCTCAGAATCGTCGAGGCAATTCTATTCGCTTCTCCGGAACCGATAACCCTCACAAAGATAGCGAGAATTGCAGGCGTTAAACTCAAAGCAGTTAGAGATGCCGTATTTCTCCTTCAGGAGGAGTACAGAACGAGGGCAACTGCACTTGAGATAATGGAGGTCGGGGGAAAGTACACGATGAGGGTGAAACCTGAGTACAGCGTTTACGTGGACAGGTTCAGAGAGCTCGACATGGAAAGAGGCGCTCTGAGAACTCTTGCAGTAATAGCATTCAAACAGCCGGTGAAGCTATCGGAGCTGGCGAAAATAAGGGGAAACAGGTGCTACGAACACGTCAGAAAACTCGAAGAGCTCGGCTTTATAAGGTTAGAGCCGTCCGGAAGGACGAAGGTAATAACAACGACCAGAAAATTCGCAGAGTACTTCGGACTGAAATCGTCAAATCCCGAATCCGTTAAAAAGTTTCTGGCAAGTGCTGCGAAGAGAGATGCGAGGCTGGAAAAGTATATACGTGAAAAAACATGATAGATTCTGATGCTCGACCTCGTTGCTGAATGCGTTGAATGGATTTGCAGTTACCTTGCAGGCGAGGAGAGGGCTACGACGAGTGAGGAGGAGGTAGATAGGTTAGCTTTGAGGTTTCTGCTCAGGAAGAGAGCGGAGACGGCAAAAATAACAGACCTGATAACAGATTCGAGCAAGCTGAGCGAGTTCTCAAAAATGGTTAGAGATGCACTTTTCAGCGAACCCGTAACAATATCCTGTTTTTTACCTGAAAGGGTAGAGGAGAGTGGATGCACGCTTTTCTGTCCTCACGGATTTAAGCCAGATGTTCCTGAAAAGGTGAAGGCTATCGAGGAAGTTTTAAAGGCGAGAAGGATTTCAGATGCTTTAGATGCCGCTGATTCCGTATTTTCCAGATTTTTTGGAGTAAAACCCGATAGAGAGGGTATTTTTCTCGTGATCAGGAGGAATGAAGGTTACAGACTTTTCATATCGAGTATAGATGAACTCGACGAAGACATAACGTTTCACTTCAAACTCGCCAGAGATTTCGAAGAAAATTACGTCGTTGTCGTTCTCACCGATAAAACGCCGCTACCGTTCATAAAATTCTTCAGAAAAAATTCCGAAAACGTGAGGAGGGAGAAAATACTGATATGGGTCATGGATGAGGACAGAGAATACGTTGATCCCTTCATAGGCTACCCACCGGATGAAGAGCTCATAAGCAG
>JALVYA010000221.1 GCA_027038095.1 Archaeoglobaceae archaeon | reverse complement strand
CTTTCGAAACACATCGGTGTTAAAATAGGTTTCTCGAGTTTTGAAGATAAAATCGAAAACTTTGCTGAAGTTGTTGAAGAAAATCTGAATATCGAAAAAATACTGAACTGGCTGAATTAACGTTTTAGTATTTTCGTGTGTAGCTCTAACGTAAAACCTGAAAGCTCAGAACACCAAAGATAACTTTAACAGCGCAGTTACCCTTCTTTTTACTTTATTGGCTCGATTAGCCTGCGTAGCACCAAAACATTAATAAACTCCGAGCCCTGAAAGCCAAAGGGAACTCAGGTTCCCTTACTTTGAAGTTGGGGCCTGAGTTTGTGCAGTGATTGGTCATTTAGAGGAGGTGAGTATGTGACCTCAAGACGTGAGTTTCTAGTACTGCTTGCTACCAGCACAGCAGCAATTGCTACCGGTAAAGCAATGCAGACCTCTCCTACAGATGTTGACCTCTCAAAGTACAAGTGGTCCATGGTAGTACAGGTAGACAAGTGCACAGAGTGTATCAGCAAAATGCTGGAGAAACAGGGCATCAAATTCGATAAACTGCCACTTGACAAGCAAAACGAGCTTTTGAGAAACATCCGTCCACCGTGCGTTAAGGCCTGCGATCTGGCAAACAACGTTCCCAGAATGCCCAACAATCCGAGATTCGACTGCTATATGATCAGAATTATCGCCGCAAAAGCAACAGAAGATGCGAGCTGGCGTTTCTTCCCGCTGATGTGCCAGGAGTGTGAACACCCGGCCTGCGTTGAAGTCTGCCCGACAAAAGCCTCTTACAAGAGACCAGACGGAATTGTTGTAATAGACCTGCACAGATGCATAGGATGCAGGTACTGCATGGTGGCCTGTCCGTTTAACGCGAGAACTTTTACATTCATGGATCCTCTTGAGCACTTGGAAAAGATAAACCCAGAAGTTCCCATAAGAAAGGACGGCGTGCCAATGAAGTGTGAGTTCTGCAGATGGCTCATAGACATGGAAAGGAGCGAAGGTGTCAAAAATCCGAAACCTGTGTGCGTGCAGGTCTGCCCGTACAACGCTCTCGTTTTTGGTAACCTGAAAGATCCGAATTCAGAGGTTTCCAAGATCGTCAGGACGTCAAAGGTTGTAAGGCTTAGAGCAGGGCTTGGAACGGATCCAAAAGTCTTTTACCATGACCTGTAAAGGAGGTGTGAGCGGTGATTGAGTTTAAAAAAATAGATGGGAGGTCCAACGGATACTGGCTTGTTTGCGGAATCTTCCTGGCTCTGACGATCTGGGGATTCTACGCATGGTACTTGGCACTCGTTTACGGGCACTGCGTTATGGGACTCAGTCAGAGAGTTCCCTGGGGCTTTGGTACAGCAGCCATCTGTTACACGATAGGTGCAAGCGCAGGATCGCTGATAGTCTCAGCTCTATCGGGTGTTTTCGGTAAGGAGGAGTTTAAGATATTCTCAAGATCAGCCTGTGTGTTTGCACTTGGGACCATTGTTGCTGCGATGTTATCCATCATGCAGGACATCGGCAACGTTGAAAACGCAATGAATGTCCTTCTGCACTACAACCCGACATCGGTCTTCTCGTGGAACTCGTTTCTGTACTCCAGCTACTTCGTGATCGGTTTCGTCTACCTGATGGCTCAGTTCGGTGAGAAGCGCAGAATAACCAAGGCTCTTGCAGTTCTGGCAGTTGCCTGGGCAGTTCTGGTTCACAGCGGTACTGGTGGTATCGTTGGTTTCGTCTACTCAACTGACCTGTACCACTCATCCCTGACGATACCAATGTTCATAGTTTCCGCTATAGTGAGCGGTCTTGGACTGCTAATACCGATGTGGATTCTGACGTTCAAGTGGACAAACAGACCCCTTGACAGGGACTTAATGTGGTACCTGTCTAAGGTCATGGGTGCGCTGACAATACTGCTGCTCTACTGCTTTGCTGCAGAAGCGCTTGATACAGCGTATGTCCCCGGAAACGCTGGAGCTATACACATGGCACTTTTCGACTTCCGCTACCCGTACGCATGGGTTTTCTGGGTGATACAGGTAGGAGGATGTTTGCTCACGATACTGATACTGCTTACCCCATGGGGTAAGACCGACTGGGGTATGGGTATAGCTGGATTCATAGTTGCCATAGCCGTTTACGGTGAGAGGTACACCCTGATTACACCGGGTCTCGGCTATCCAAAAGACCTGGTGCCGGGAATGATATTCAGACCCTTCTGGATAGTTCCGTACTACCCGAGCTGGGTTGAGTACGCAGAAATCATAGGCCTGATGTCCATGGCCTGCCTTGTGTACTGCATAGGCCTGAAGATCTTCCAGATACTGCCTGAGAGAGGGGAGGTGGAAAAAGCATGAGCCTCGTTTATCTTAAACTGTTTGTTGCGGACGTTCTGCCATACATAGCCGGAATAATATTCATAATTGGCACACTGAACAGAATAATTAACTGGGCAAAGTCTCCTGTAGCACTTAAAATCCCGACCACGTGTGGCCAGCAAAAAACGCTACCGTTCATAAGAAGAACATGGGAGGACAGGCTCGACAGTCCGTACACGATGTTAGAAACGATAGGCAGGATGATTCTCGAAGTCTTCCTGTTCAGAAGTCTCTTCAGAAACACGAGATACTGGCTTGACAAACAGAAAGGTGTTGACACGAGGTGGCTCTGGCTTTTCGCTCTGGCATTTCATTACTCACTGCTGATAATAGTTCTCAGGCACCTCAGGTTCTTCACAAACCCGATTCCGGGATTCCTCAGATGGATTAACATACTGGACGGCCAGGTGGCAGTCGTTCCGCCACTGTACATAACCGGAATACTGGCTTTGGTGGCTCTGTTCTGGCTCTGGGCAAGAAGAATACTGTGTTCTAGGGAGAGAAACATATCCTATCCGGCTGATCACCTGATACTCGCACTTGTTGCAGGTATTCTCATAACGGGTAACCTGATGAGGTACATATTCAAGGTCGACCTCTTCGCAGTCAAAGAGGTTGCACTTGGAATTGTCAGCTTCCACCCGGTAGGCGCAGCAGTCGTCAACCAGATCGGCTGGATATTCTTCGTACACCTCACGCTCGTGTGCGTTACGATAGCGTACCTCCCGTTCAGCAAGGTTATGCACTTCGCCGGAGTCTTCTTCAGCCCAACGAGGAACATGCCGAACGACAACAGGGCGCACATACACATCAACCCGTGGAACCCGCAGTACCACGGCATAACGTGGGAGAAGTACTATGAGATGTACAAGGATCAGCTTGACGAAATTGCAGAAAACGGATATAAGGTTAAACCGGAGGTGTGATCAAATGGTTGAAGTTGAGAGAAATGGTGAATACGTTAAAGTTGAGCAGAGGTTTACGAGCTGGAAGGATCTGCTCAAGCCAATTACGGAAAAGGACTTTAAACCCGGCTTTTACCACTATCCAATTTTAAAGAGGGATGCTGAAGAACTTGGAATTCCGTACAGAGACTGGGATCCACTCGAACCAGACTGGCACTTACCGGAAGGCTGGAAGGAGACGTTTTTGAACAAGTTCAAGGAGTTGCTCGAGAAGCACAGGCAGTTTAAGGTTTTCATGGACATCTGCGTCAGGTGTGGTGCCTGTGCAGACAAATGCCACTACTACCTGGGCACCGGTGATCCGAAAAACATGCCGGTGGCAAGAGCTGAACTGCTGAGAAGCATATACAGAAGATACTTCACCAAAGCTGGAAAGTTGTTCGGCAAGTGGGCCGGTGCGAGAGATCTGACTGAAGACGTGATAAAGGAGCTTTACTACTACCTCTACCAGTGCTCCCTTTGCAGAAGGTGTTCGGCATTCTGCCCGTACGGTATTGACACAGCAGATATAGTCTGGAGAGGCAGAGAAATGCTACAGTCCATTGGAACTGTTCAGAGGTTCTCGTACATTTCCATAGCGGCCTGTATAAGAACTGGAAACCACCTCGGTCTCTTACCCGGAGGTATGGCCGGCTCTCTCAAGAACGCCGCTGAAGATATCTACGACATTACGGGAGTTGAAATTGAAGTACCGATAAACAAGAAAGGAGCAGACATTCTCTTCGTTGTACCTTCAGGAGACTACTTCGCAACGCCGCACTGGTACGCGCTCATGGGTTATCTTATGCTGTTCCACGAGCTTGAGGAGAGGTATGGTTTCACCTATACCTGGTCAACTTACGCAGGTGAAGGTGGTAACTTCGGTACCTTTGCAAGCTATGAACTCGCTCAGAAGCTGAGTCACAAAATATACGAAGCTGCAGAGAAGCTGGGTGTTAAGTGGATACTCGGTGGCGAGTGCGGACACATGTGGAGAGACAAGCACCAGTTCATGGCAACCATGAACTACCCCCCACCGAAGACTCTTGAAGATCCTGTAAACCCGATAACCGGAACGTACTTCGAGAACGCCGCTGAAGCCAAGATCGTGCACATAGCTGAATTCGTTGCGGATCTTATAGAACACAAAAAGCTGAAGCTCGACAAAAGCAGAAACGATCACTGGAAAGTAACGTTCCACGATTCGTGCAACCCTGCGAGAGGTATGGGTCTTTACGAAGAGCCGAGGTACGTGATAAAGAACGTCTGCAACTACTTCTACGAGATGCCGGAACACACGATCAGGGAGAAAACGTACTGCTGCGGAAGCGGCGGTGGTTTACTTACCGATGAAGTAATGGAGCTCAGAATGAGAGGCGGAATGCCAAGAGCCATGGCAGTAAGACACGTTCACAGGAAATACGGCGTTAACTTCCTGTGCACGATATGCGCTATAGACAAGGCAGCGTTCCCGCACCTTTTCGAGTTCTGGAAGATACCCGTGGAGGTAGGTGGTATGATGGAGCTCGTTGGCAACGCACTGATACTCAGCGACGAGGAGAAGGAGAGAGAGCTCGACCTCAGGGGAAACCCCCTGCCCGGTAAGGGTGGAGAGGAGTGAGGTGATGTGTAATGTACAGTACAAAGTGGGTTATCGCTGGCATTATCGTATTTCTCATAGCCGTCACGGTTCCAGTGTGGTACAACGCAGCAATGGGTGAGAAGATTACGCCACCCAAACTCGTCTTTCCAAAAAACAAAAAGCACTGCGTTGAAAGCGAGAAGTACATGATTTCAGACCACATGGAGTTGCTGGTGAAATGGAGGGAAATGAACGTCAGAAAGGGTGAAGGACTCTACATAAGCAAGACATACCATGTTCCGTACAAGACCGAGCTCGTTCAGTGCTTCCAGTGCCACAAGTCGTACGATAACTTCTGTGGAAGATGCCACAACTTCCTTGGAGTGCACCCGTACTGCTTCCAGTGCCACGCCACGCCAGAACTCGTCAAGCAGAAGGGTGGAGTTAACGTTACTCAGCTCATACAGCAGTTCCACAAAGAATATCCAAAAGTTAACGCCACTTCCTAACTTTTTTATTTGATTCCGGTCTTTTGGTTTGTTTTTACTATTCGAACTCTGTTTTGAACTTTGCTGATTTCTGAATGCAAACCCGCATTAAACTCGTCAAAATCAAAGCTGTTTAATACTGTCACGCGAAATTGGCAACAATGATTGAATACGAAATATGGGTTGAAAAGTATCGGCCAAAAACGCTGGACGAAGTTGTGGATCAGGAGGAAGTAGTTACAAGACTTAAAGGTTACGTTGAAAGAAAGAACATACCTCACCTGCTCTTCGCCGGTCCTCCGGGGACTGGAAAAACTGCGAGTGCCATAGCTCTCGCGAGAGACCTTTTCGGAGATGTGTGGAGAGACAACTTCATAGAGATGAACGCGAGCGATGAAAGAGGTATAGATGTTGTCAGACACAAGATAAAGGAGTTTGCGAGAACAGCTCCGATAAACGCCCCTTTCAAGATAATATTTCTGGATGAGGCTGACGCTCTCACTGCAGACGCTCAGGCAGCACTCAGAAGGACAATGGAAATGTATTCCAAGATATGCAGGTTTATTTTGAGCTGCAACTACATAAGCAGAATTATAGAACCGATACAGTCGAGATGTGCAGTTTTCAAGTTCAAGCCGGTGCCTCCGGAAGCGATGAAAAAGAGACTTCTGGAGATATGCAAAAACGAAGGGGTTAAGATAACGGATGAGGGACTGGAGGCCCTGATTTACATCTCCGGTGGGGACTTCAGAAGGGCGATAAATGCTCTGCAGGGTGCTGCTGCGCTGAACAAAGTCATAGACGCTGATACCGTGTACCAGATAACTGCCACGGCCAGACCTGAAGAGGTAAAGGAGCTCTTAAAAACTGCTCTTGAGGGAAAGTTCATGGAGGCAAGAGAAAA
>JALVYA010000220.1 GCA_027038095.1 Archaeoglobaceae archaeon | reverse complement strand
CTTTCTGATGGACACCCTGTCGTAAATAAGCCTGAGACACTCTTTCAGTTCCATAACTTCAGCAGTGTTTTGAGTTGATTATAGTTTTTGATTTTCTGACTGACTTGAGTATGCAGCAGTGCTTACCACGCCTCCTTGCAGTCAGACTTAGTACTTTTTATAAACATCTAAAAATTTAATGTAAAATAAATAATGTTATATTATATAAATTTCATTGCAAACTTTATTGCGAGGATGTAAAAAATTATGCCGAGCAGCTTCTTGACCTGCTGTGGATTCAGGTACCTGTGGGTTACGTATCCAGCCAGATATCCTGCAAAAACGGCAGGGATTGCTGCG
Source organism: Archaeoglobaceae archaeon (assembly GCA_027038095.1). Classification (GTDB taxonomy): domain Archaea; phylum Halobacteriota; class Archaeoglobi; order Archaeoglobales; family Archaeoglobaceae; genus WAPX01. The sequence goes on along the minus strand of JALVYA010000220.1, from coordinate 6,001 downwards.
GAAAGCAGAAGTGGCCAGTTAACACCGCCCAGCTTCCAGTAAGCTAAGAAACTCGTAAAAGATCCGAAGGAAACGCTGATCGCCGTTACCGCAGTCACGATTTTCGGATCGAAACCGTAGAGTATCAGCATGGGTGACCTTATTCCTCCACCACCTATGCCGAGCAATCCAGCGACGAAACCGGATACAGCACCAATAAGTGCCGGAACGAGTATGGAGCTATCTTTTCTGTAAGATTCTCTTTTTTTCGGAACGAAGACCATGGTTCCGGCAAAGAAGAGGAAAGCCGTAAAAGCTATACCAACAACCTTCTCCGGAACAACGAAGGATACGTAGGCGCCAACAGGTGCAAAGAGAACCGAGGTAGTTACCAGAGGTAGCGCCAGTCTGTAGTTAACTTTTCCGTGTCTGATGTTGTGAGCGGTAATAGAGACGGTTGAGATGAAATTCGTAAACAGCCCCGTTGATCTCGCTATCGGGAAAGGAACGCCGATAAAAACGAGTATCGGTATTAACGCCACTGCCGAGCCGAGACCACCCAAACCGAATACGAATGCCGTTACGAATGCGACGGCTGAGACCAGAATTAACGACGGCATGTCACTTCTCTATCCGGTAGAATATATATACTTTTCTGGCATGTATCGTTTTTAGTTTAATCATTAAACCGCAGAAAAGGTTAAATATAAAATAAGCATAAATTATCCATGGTCAGGGCAGTCGTGGTCTGCTGCGAAAAGATAAGGGACAGAATATGCATGGGATGCGCGAGGTGTTTCAAAGCCCTCTCTCTGAAAGCCGGAAAGTTCGGTGAGTTTGACGAAGTGGAAATAGTGGCGTGGACGAGCTGCGGGGGTTGCCCCGGGCTTGTAATTCCAAAACTGAACAACCTGAACCTCGTTCTGAAGCAGATAGGAGTTGAATACGACATCGTATTCATAGCCTCGTGCATAGTTAAAGCTGTTAAAGCTGGATACTGCAGGATGGATCTGGAAAAACTTGCAAAGGACGTGGAGAAAGAAACGGGAAAGCAGGTTGTTATTGGAACGAAGCCTCCAGAAATGTAATCATGAAAAAATTTATTTTTGTTGCTTTTATAAACGCACTCATAGCATCTTTGATGTTTTATTTTTACACAGTCTCGGGTAGCTCGGCCCTTTTTGCTGAGTTTGTGCACAACACCTGTGACTTCTTATGCCTGAGCATTGCGGCTTTTTCTTCCTACCTTTCGGGTTTAAAACCCAATCAGAGGAGGAGTTACGGTTACCTGAGGGCAGAAATTCTCTCAGCTCTTCTGAACGCGGGAATTATCGCATTTGCATCTGTCAGCATACTGACGAGAATCAGAGTTTCCAGACCAGCAGGCTCGTACATGATAACGGCAGCGGGCATGGCCGTGCCCCTGAACTCCATCGGGTACCTGTCGCTCAGAAGGGATGAGAGCTTAAACGCAAGAGCGGTTAGACTTCATCTCCTGATAGATGCGGCTTTTTCCACGCTCATAGTGTTTGCCGGGTTCGCAGTTTCACTCGGATACTACTGGATTGACGCTGTTATAGCTGCTGCCATAGCGATACAGATGCTGGTTCACAGCACGAAGATATGTGTAAAGAGCATTAAAATACTCATGCAGTTCTCCCCCGAAAGCATAGATGTAGAGAAACTCACGTCAGCTATAAAAAACGTTCCCGGAGTTAAAGACGTTCACCACGTTCACGCCTGGCAGATAGATGAGTTCAACGTGCACTTTGAGTGTCACGTAATGCTCGACTGCAGCATTTCTCTCAGAGAGGCGGACGAAGTGAGACGGAAAATAGAGAAATTGCTGAGAGAAAAGGGAATAAACCACACGACGCTGCAGGTCGAGTGCTCGTGCAGCAACGAACAGTGTGAGATCAGCAGATCAGCTGCAGCTGTGTAAATCAGCTTTTATACTTTTTCCACGCCTCTTCAGCTTTCTCTTTTTCTCCGAGCCTTTCGTGAGCTTCTGCCACGTGCTTCCACCACGTTTTATCCTTTTCAGCCTCTTTAATGCAGTATTCCAGGTATTTCTCCCAGCTCTTTCTGGCGTTGTCCCGCTCACCCAGCCTCTCCTGTATCTTTGCCACATCCTCCCAGAACACGCCCTCCTCCTCAGCCTCTTTTCTGTAGTACTCCAGTGCCTTTTTCCAGCATTCCACAGCTTTCTCCCGATCTCCGCACTCCTCGTAAAGCTTTGCCACGTCCTCCCAGTACCACGGCTCCTCCTCCGCATACTTTGCCAGACACCTTGCAGCGTCGCTTTTTCTTCCAGCCTTCCTGTAGTGCTCGCTCGCTTCCCTGTAGTAGTAACTCTCTCCTTTTTCCCCGGCAATTTCCTCGTAAAGTCTGGCAGCCTCAGCCTCTTTTCCGCACTTTTCATAGCACCACGCGGCACTTTCCCTGAGTCCAGCCTTCACGTAACACTTCGCTGCTTTCTCGTATTCCCCGCTTTTTTCGTACTTTCGAGCGGCAACCCTGTACTTTCCAGCTTTTTCAAGAGACTCAGCACTCCTCATTCTTTCCAGCAAACCCATGTCGGGTTCTGAAATCCACCACAGACCAAACGCGAAAGAGATTGCGTAAACGACAATCACGAGAGCAACCCTCAGTGGATGCCAGAAATAGCAGTTATAAACTGCGTAGATTGCGAGTAACGCGTAAAAAATGACGGGCAGAGTGTACTTCGATTTTGCGTAAATCAGTATTCCCGCCATCACAGCCAGCAGGAGCGTCAGCAGTGCAAATCCCACACCCAGCGTCAGTCTGACGAGAAAAATCAATCCAAACCTGTATGCTACGTACAGAGCAATTGCCAGAAGTGCAAGTACAGTAGCCGCCAGCGCTGCAGTCACTCTTCTCATGACCGCATCAGGTTTTTTACAGGCTAAATATTTTATGTGTTTGATACAGGCTTAACCCTGCATGAACGTTAGCGACCTTGAAAGAAGTGCTGGTATTGAAGTGTACGCCAGCACAACTCCCGGAATCGGGGGCAGCGTGAAAAACGTGCCTGAAAACTTCGTGGTTGAGGAAGTCGGAAAGTTCAGGCTCAGCGATGACGGTAACTTTACGGTAATCAGGGTTAAGAAGGTTAACTGGGACACGATGAACCTCGTGAGGGTAATAGCGAAGAAGCTCGGGATCAGCCAGAAAAGGATCGAATACGCGGGAACAAAGGATAAAAGGTCGCTGAGTATCCAGTACTTCAGCATTTACGGTTTGAACGAAAAACAGGTTGAAAAACTGAGAAACCTGAGAATAAAGGACGTGGAAATAGAAGTTCTGGGAAAATCGAAGAACAGGATAGGTCTGGGAGATTTGCTGGGAAACCACTTCGAAATTACGGTCAGTGAAGCACTTTACGACGAGGAGCTTATTGAGACAACTCTAAAAGAGCTGGAGGAAAGAGGGTGTCCGAACTTCTTTGGACTTCAGAGGTTCGGCACGATGAGGTTCATAACCCACAGGGTCGGTCTGGAGCTGCTCAGGAGAAACTATGAAGAAGCATTCTGGATATACGTGGCAATGCCTTTTGAAGGTGAAAATCCAGAAGTCAGAAAGATAAGGGAGGAGCTCTGGGAAAGCAGAAACCCCGTAACAGGGCTGAGGGAATTTCCGCCGTACCTCAGATACGAGAGAATTCTGCTGCAGGCTCTCAGAGAGGGGAAAAGTGAAGAACAGGCAATGCTGATGCTTCCGAAAAACCTCAAGCTCATGTTCATTCACGCGTATCAGTCGTACGTTTTCAACAGGGTTCTGAGTGAGAGGTTAAGGGAGTTTGGAACGCTGAAAAGCGTGGAGAGCGACGACACTGTCGGTTTCTTCCATCCGGAAAAATTCGAAAAGGGTTTGATTTACTCTTTGAGAGATGATTACTACCCGGTGGAGTGGAGGAGGAAAAGGGCGGAGTTTTTAATAAACGTCGGAAGGTGTTCTCTCGCCTTACCGCTACCCGGATACGAGAGCGAACTGAGGGGCTGGACGGGTGAGGTCGTGAAGGAAATACTGGGAGAGGATGGCGTAAGTCTGGAGGACTTCAGGCACGAACACAGGGAATTCACATCGAGGGGTGGCTACAGGCTGGCTGAGCTTCCGTTCTCGAACTTTCACTTTGAAGAAGCAAAACACGGTGTGAAGTTCAGGTTTTCACTGCCAAAGGGCAGTTACGCAACCGTTCTGCTGAGGGAATTCACGAAAACAGTTCTGGTGTGACACCAACCACCAACCCTCAGTGCTCAACTGAAAAGAAATAAAAGGAGCGTCAGCAATCCAGCGTTATGAGTGTAAAACTCAGAGGGCATCACCTGATATGTCTGCAGTTTTACAGAGGGGAAGGTTACGACCGCGAGTTCGTGGAAAACCTTGAAAGGGTTGTCAGCCTTGCAAAAGAGGAGGGAATTCTGGTTGTTGAAGGAGCAGACGATGTGTGCAACCACTGCCCCTATATGGTTGAAGGAAGGTGCGAGTACAGGGAGGGAGCGGACGAGGAGATAAGATACCTCGACTCTCTGGCAACGACTCTGCTGAAAGTAAATCCGGGAGAAACGATTGCTTGGAGGGAGATTGAGGAAAAGCTTCCGGAAGTTATCGACGAGTGGGTGGAAAAAGCCTGCAAAAACTGCGACTGGAGAGAAGTGTGTCACAATGAAGTTCGTGATAAGAGCTGAAGGCCATCCAAACGTAAGGGCAACTCACAAAACTACACTTGAAATTACAAAAGAAAGTCATCTGACTCCGAGAGGAAGCTGTATTGTCGGGATAAACGCGGAAATTGGAATTTCAGAAATTCCACAGGAAATAAAGGGGTACCTCTCGTTACCGGAACCCGTAACAATAACGCTTGAGCTGCCTGAATACGGATTAAAGGAGAAAATTACGGCGTTTGGTGACAGCAGGCTGAGTTTCAAGCATCCAGCGGACATAGTCGTAAGAAAGAGCAGTTACACGTGTGGCAGAACGCTTGCGGTGAGAGCAGACAAAGCAGCAGCAGACCTGAACAGAGAATTCGTGAAACTGCTGAGGGATAAAGCCGAGCTTCTTTTTGTCATAGAAATTCCCGGTAAATCAACCCGCGTGTGAAAAAGGTTGGCAGGGAACTCTTTTCTATTCTGACAGTGAAGCCCTGCAGGTGATGGGATGATCAGAGTTGGCAAATTCGGTCTCGTGAACAACTTTCTCCCGTACTACTTTCTCAGAGGCGATTTTGAAGTCATCGAGAGTCCTCCAAGAATTATGGCGTCCAGACTGCTTTCTGGAGAAATAGACTACGCACCCGTCCCGGCGTATTTTTACCTGAGCAACACCGAAAAGCTCGTTTCTCACGAATTCTGCATAGCTTCGAACGGAGAGGTGCTGAGCGTCGTGGTCGTGTCGAAAAACGGAAAGGTTGGAGACAGCATCGCCGTTACGTCCGAAACCATGACCTCCGTAAACCTGCTCAGAATAATTGCTGCCGAAAAAGGAATGAAAGTAAGAATTGTGCAATCAGACAGCTCGAAGGCTGAGGAGCTTTTAAAACAGGCCGACTCGGCTTTAGTTATAGGAGATGAGGCAATAAAGGCGAGGATAATTTACAGAGTTGCTATGGATCTCGGGGAGGAGTGGAAAGACCTGACGGGATTGCCAATGGTCTTTGGCGTTTCGGCATCTCTGAAGGAGAAAAAGGACGTTGCCGAAGTTGCTGACAGAGCTATAATTAATGCTGTCTGCGAGGGTATGCGGAAGTTCGACGAGGTGATAAATGTCGCTTCACGGCAGTTCAGGTTACCTTCGGAGTTTCTGAGCAGGTATTTCAAAATACTCATATACAGGCTTGGAAAAAAGGAGAGAAGGGGGCTCGAGGAATTTCGTGAAATGTGTGAGGCTCACGGCCTTATACGGTCATGTGAATTTACGGAATAGGAGCAGGCAGTGTTAGCAGACAGGTAATAATGTAATTAGGTAAATTAGGAATAAAGTAGTGTAAAAGAAAAAAGGAAAA
>JALVYA010000219.1 GCA_027038095.1 Archaeoglobaceae archaeon | reverse complement strand
GCTGCCGATTTCATAGAAATAATTGGAAAAATGGGCACGTTAATGCTCGAAAAAATGGAGTTAAAAAACGAAAAGTTCCACGGCATGTCCCTGAAGGAAACAAACATAAGAAAATTGACAGGCTGCATAGTTGTGGCAATAGAGAGGAATGGAGAAGTTATATTCCCGGATCCTGATACAAAAATTTACAAAGGGGACATGCTTTACGTTCTCGGAAGGGAAGACGGACTGAAGGAGGCTTACAAGCTCATAGTTGGTGGTAAATAGTTTTAAATGGTTTAATCGGGTTTAAACCTGAGTATGGCAGCTATACCACCAAAGGCGTTGTAGAGCATCGCCCCCTCCTCGCTCTCTGTTGAAAGGAATTCGACCTTGGCTCCCGTGCTCTCCGCAAGTTCCGAGAGTTCGAGAACTATGTCTCTCCTTTCCACTTCCTCCATTGGAACACCACACCTGTCGCACACGTGCTGGCTTTCTCCCTTGAATCTCAGAGTCTCCTCTACTTCTTTTCCGCACTTCGGGCATCGATACCTGACCCTTTCAAGCCTCAGGTCTTCGCTGAGCAGGAGCGTGTCAACGGCTCCGAGAGTTATGTATTTTCTCACCTCTTCCTCTCCGTAAGCAGCAAGCCCGTCTTTTACAACCTCTTTGAGAAATCTATTCATAAGTCTCTTTTCTTTCATTAAATCGAGTTCCTGCAAAACGTCTTCAGCCTTTTCGACGAGTTCGTATAGACCGCTCTCATCAGTGTAGCTGACGTCAAACAGACCGACGATCTTTCTCTGCAATTCGTGGTGCAGATAGTTGCCCTCGTAAAACTCCTCTTTGGTTGGAGAGGGCCCTCCGAGAAGAATTCCCTGCAGCTCGTCTTTGTACGGGAGTAAGGCTTCGGTTGCTTTCTCCCCCACCTTTTTGTAGAATTCGTGAATTGCTATCTCTCTCAACCTCTCAAACCTGACGCTGCTCTGACCACCCTGCCTGTGCTTTCCCGGAACCATAGAGGTCGCTCTGCTGAGTGTCTCTATCCTCCTGCCCTTCAGCAGACCAATTGTTGCCTCTCTCCTGTCTATGACTATGAGCCCGTAAAGGTCTTTCTCCCTGAGCATCTCCTTTAACGGCTCCAGATAGAACGAGCTGTCACAGTGGTACTTGTACAGCGGTACGGGTTCAGGAGGTTCGATTATTTCAGTTATGTGTTTCTGCTTTCCGTCCATTTCCACCACGCCGCTTATTATCACCATTCCGTGCTCCGGAGGTTTTTTGAACATCTTTAGTCTCTGGAGTATTGCCTCCAGCCCGGCCATGACGTTCGTTCTCGTCTGCTTTGACTTTATGTTGGACGCCTGACTGAGCTCGCTCCTGAGCTGGGATGCAACGTCAGCTATATTCTTATCAGGAGGTATGTACAGCGTTATGAGCTCGGTACCCCTGCCTTTAAACTTCTCAAGTTCCTCAAGCTTCCTCTTGAATTCGTACTGCAGTTTTGAAGTCATGAGCATCACCCCTCTGTTTTCCAGTTTTTCCGGTTTCCCGGTATTTTCGAATGGCTACTTAAAAGCTACTTAAAGAGTGATTGCCTGAGTTCGGGGGAATGTCGTTTGAGGGCAATCTGAAACTGTTAAATAACAAAATTTAAATCAAAAAACTTTATTTATAAAGGGTATTAATGGCTCCGCCAGCCTCAGCTTAACCGGAATTCTGCTCCTCAGAATGTTTGCCATGTCCTTTTTCCCTATGAACCTGAAGTACCTGCACAGCCTTTCGTCCGTTCCAGATATTTTGTCCCACAGCTGTTTTATCCGGTAGCTCCTCATCATGGTGCTGAAGAGTTTCTCTCTCCAGATTCTTTCGTACTCTTCGAGTTCCATTTCACCGTTGAAGTAACCGTTTATCACCCTGCCGGCAATATCTCCCGCAACCATGGATACCGGAATGCCTGCTGCCACGTGGCTGAGTATCATGCTCGCAGAATCTCCAACAAGCAACACCCTGTCAAAAACAGTCCTGTCGAGCGGCTTATCGACCGGAGCAACTGCACCAATTTTGCCCGTTACCTCTGCCCTTTTGAGGTATCTGGAGCTGTAGGGGTACTCCTTCACGAACCTGTCCAGGACTCTGTGTATGCTGTCCCCCTTCGTAAGAAAACTCTGTCTGATTCCAACTCCAACGTTCGCAACCCCCTTTCCCTTCGGTATTATCCAGGCATAACCGCCGGGAGCTATTTTACTTCCAACGTACATGTAAACCGTATCCTCCTCACACTCCACGCCCTCCATCACGTACTGCTTTGCTGAAGCTATTTCGTACTTCCAGACTCCGAGAGTTTTTGCAATTCTGGAGTTCGCTCCGTCGCTCGCCACGATAACTTTCGCTTTAAGACTGTAGTCCTCCATCCTGTTCAGGTCTCTGAGTTTCAGGCTGTGGTTTTTGGAATCGTAGCCCAGTATCTTCGTTCTCTTTCTTATCTCATGCCCGCTCTTTTCCGCTACCTCCGAAATGAACCTGTCTCTGTTTATTACGAGCATGTCGAACTCCACTTCCACGCTCTTGCCGTTAGGCACAACGAACTCAAACCTGCGGGTTTTGTTGCTGACGTACTTTTCCGGTATGTCAAAAATTGAGTAGTCCTCAAGGTCTGGCAGCAGGCTTTTCATCTCCTCTTTCGTGGGTACGAGCTCTCCGCACTCGACGGGATATCCGAGTTTTTCCCTTTTGTCTATTCCAGTAACCCTGAGCTTTTTTGAGAGAGCCCTCAGGGTAAAGGCTCCTGCTATTCCCACTCCTGCAACTGCGACATCGTACACTCTCGCACCTCTGCAGAGTTTTTTGCTAACTGTGTTTTCGACCTGAGTTAGCACTTAACAGCTAACCGAGTTAACTTTGACCACTTCAGTTTTTTAGTTTTTCAGTCCCGTGTTAACTTCCATTTAACTGCCGTCCGGTGCCTAACTTACAGCCCCTCACGTAAAAAATTGGCGGGAAAACTCGAAAAACGTTATAAGCTAACGGGAGAAGCGCCTGCATGCTCAGCAGGATAAAGGCTTACACGACTGAAATCCTCGACCCCTTCACGAAAATGCTCTGTTCCGCCGGTGTAAAACCGAATTACGTCACATTTCTCGGCTTAATTACGGGGTTTACTGCATCGTACTTTATCGCAACTTCTCACTTCATTTCCGGAGCGATCCTCATACTCCTCAGCGGATTTATGGACATGTTAGATGGAGCTCTTGCAAGAAATTGCGGAAAAGTGACTGCTTTTGGTGGATTTCTCGATTCAGTGTTCGACAGATACGTCGATGTGGCTATATTTGCCGCTTTGGGTTACTGCACGAAGAGATGGTTAGTTGCCATACTGGCGATGAGCGGCGCTCTGCTCGTCAGCTACACGAGAGCGAGGGCTGAACACATAATAGACAGGTGCGACGTTGGAATTGCTGAAAGAAGCGAAAGACTGCTAATAATCGTTGCTGGTTTGCTGAGCGGATACGTATGGCAGGCTGTGGCAGTTATCGCCGTGCTTTCCCACCTTACGGCCATTCACAGGGTTATCTACACGAACGCGAGACTGAAAAAATTAAAAAACGCCGGCTTTAAAAAATAGGAAGGTGTTTAAAATGAAAATGAAGGTAATAGTTCACCACTGGGACGCTGACGGAATAAGCTCAGCGGCAATTCTCATGAGAGAGATCGGTAAAATGCCCGTGTTCTCCCCTCCAGTAGGTGAGTTTAAATTCGATGCAAGAATTGAAAGCGGCGTTTCTTCCTCGGAACTCGCTTACTTCGTTGACCTGAACATGCCAGAGGAAGTTTTGAAGTTAGCCGATTCGAACTTGCTGAAAAGGGCTGTTTTTATAGACCACCACATACAGAAGCCTATAGTCCACGAAAAAATAGTTTACCACAACCCGCTGAGCAGGGGCGTTGCCTATCCATCCGCGAGCTTCGTTGTTTCCGAGATGTTCGACCACTCTTCGTACCTGACGCTTCTCGGCGGTTTGGGAGATGTTGGTGAAAGTCTTTTCGAAATGGAGGATTTTGGAGAGAGAGCGGAGAAAATTATGGAGAGCGAAGGTCTGGAAAAGAGAGACCTGATTGAAGCAGTGAGGCTCGTGGATTCGAACTACATGTGCGTGGACAGGTATGGAGTTGAAGAGGCTGCCCTTTTCCTCCGTAAAGCCGGAATAGACGACGTTCTGGAGAGAGAGGACTGGATTGAGAAGGCAAGAGAAGTGGAGGAGGACATAAGCAGAGCCGTCAGTGAGGCAAAAATAAAAAATGGAGTTGCTTTTGTCAGCTTCTTTTCATCAAACGCAATCATATCAAGGGTCGTCAGAGAAATCGTCTGGAAAAGAAAGGCGAAGCTGTGCGTTGCTGTAAACAAAGGCTTTAACGGGAAATACCAGATATACTTAAGAGTAGGAGAGGGTAACGAAAACGTGAAAAAGCTCATAGAGAGGTTGAGAGGTGCAGGTATTAACGCAGGAGGAAAGGCCGAAGTCCTCGGCTGTGTTTTTAACGCTGACGAGAGTGCGATGAAAAAAGCAATGGAGATAATTAAGGATGGAGTCAGAGAAATGGGATTCGATTTATCAGAGGTGATGCGATGACCGAAAGCTGTAAGAGGGTTTTCGTAATCGGACTGGATTCCGCTCCTCCAGAACTGCTGTTTGACAGGTTCATCGATGACCTGCCAAACATAAAGAAAATCGTGAAAGCGTCAATTCACGGTGCGATGGCGAGCACGATTCCTGCCATAACCATTCCCGCCTGGATCTGCATGGCAACAGGAAAAACGCCGGGTGAGCTCGGTTTGTACGGTTTCAGGCACAGAAAAGGCCACAGTTACAGCGAAATATGGATAGCTCACAGCCTCATGGTAAAGGAGAAAGCGATATGGGACTACATAGCCCCGAAGAAATCCGTTTTAATAGGCATTCCTCCCTCTTACCCGCCCAAACCCGTTAACGGCTGGCTCGTCTCCTGCTTTATAACGCCGGACAGCAGCGTTAACTACACCTATCCGAAAGAATTCAAAAAAGAAGTGGAGAGCGTCGTTGGAGACTACATATTCGACGTCCCCTTCAGAAAGGACGACAGAGACAGCATAGTGGAGGGCGTCTGGGAGATGACGGAAAAGAGGTTTGAGCTGATAAGGTACATGATTGAAAACAAGAACTGGGACTACTTCGAGTTCGTGGAAATAGGGCTTGACAGAATTCACCACGCCTTCTGGAGATTTTTTGACGAAACGCACCACCTGCACGAAAAGGGAAAGTACGAAAAGGTGATACCCGAATACTACAAACTGCTCGATAAAGAAATCGGAAAGACAGTAAAGCTCTTAGACGAAAACACGGCGATAGCAATAGTTTCCGATCACGGAATAAAAAAGATGAAGGGCTGTTTTGCCGTGAACCAGTGGCTGATAGAGGAGGGACTGCTGAAGGTTAAAAACAGAGAAAAACTGGAAAAACCGGGAATCAAACTGGAGCAGCTCGACATCGACTGGGGAAAGACTGTGGCGTGGGCGTGGGGAGGATACTACGCAAGAATTTTCCTCAACGTGGAGGGAAGAGAGGCTAAGGGCATAGTAAAGAAATCCGAATACGAAAGTGTGAGGGATGAAGTTGCTGATGCAGTGAGGAGCATAAGGGGCATTGACGGAGAGAAGTGGAATACTAGGGTGTTTTATCCCGAAGATATATACCCGGTGTGCAGGGGCGATAAGCCGGATATGATGGTTTACTTCGACAACCTGTACTGGCGCTCAGCCGGAACTCTCGGTTACGAAACGCCCTACCTGCTTGAAAACGATACCGGGCCTGATGATGCCGTCCACTCGGAATACGGCGTTTTCGCATTAAAACTTCCTGAGGGTACTGACGAAGGCAGGGAAATAACCTGCAGCATATACGACTTTGCCCCGACGGTTCTCAGCCTGTTCGGCCTGAACCCCGAAAAGCTGGGGCTGAGGGGGAACGTTCTGGTATGAGCTTCGTCGTATGGATTACCGGGCCGAGTGGAGCCGGTAAAACCACTTTGGCAAATGCACTGCACGAAAAGCTTGAGGAGATGGGATACACTGCAGAAGTCCTCGACGGAGACGGTATAAGGAGCAAACTCTATCCAGACCTTGGATTTAGCAGAGAGGAGAGGGAAATGCACAACAAGGTGGTCGTCCACTTTGCGGAAACCCTGGCGAGGAATGGAGTTATAGCCATAGTTTCCGTAATAGCTCCGTACAGGTCTTCGAGGGAGTACGCGAGGAAGGAGATAAAGAACTTCATGGAGGTGTACCTGAAATGTCCGGTGGACGTGAGAATTAAAAGAGATCCAAAGGGGCTGTACAACAAGGCTCTGAAGGGAGAGCTGAAGGAGCTCACGGGTTT
>JALVYA010000218.1 GCA_027038095.1 Archaeoglobaceae archaeon | reverse complement strand
AATGCGGCAATGGATGTGGAAGACGTGAGCTTTCTGCCAAAAGCGTACTACACAGCCGTTGGATTCGTCGTTTTTCTTTACGTGGCAGTGGCAATCGTGACTGTGGGCAACTTACCCTTTCAGCAGATAGTCAGTGCGAGAGATTACGCTCTCGCCGCAGCCGCAAAACCTTTTCTGGGAGAAGCTGGCTTCACGCTGATAGCGATAGCGGCGCTTTTATCGACCGGCTCAGCTATAAACGCTACGCTTTACGGTTCAGCGAGGGTGAGCTACATAATAGCCAGATACGGGGAACTGCCGGAATTCCTCGAAAGAAAGGTCTGGAATAAGCCAGTCGAAGGACTCTTTCTCACGTCTGCCTTAACCCTTCTGATGGCCAACACGTTAAACCTCTCGAACATCTCAACTCTCGGGAGTGCGGGATTTCTGATAATATTCGCAGCTGTCAATCTTGCGAATTTCAGGCTCAGGAGCAAAACGAAGGCAAATCCGGCAATCTCCGCAACTGGAGCGGTGATGTGCTCTCTCGCTTTGGTAACACTGCTTGCGGTTACGATAAAATGTCTGACTGATGTGCTCGTTTTTGTAACCATGGTTGGAGGATCGTTTGCGTTTGAATTCGCCTACAGAATGTTGAAAAAGCAGAGAAGTAAAAAATAGGTCCGGCAAAAATGGTAAAAAATGGTATCACGTTAGAACGCTTCCTTCACCCTCTCTTCGACTTTCAGAGCAAACGAGATTATCTTCTCCTCTCCAAAGTGGTTGCCCATTATCTGCAGTCCAACAGGTAAACCCCTCACAAGCCCCACAGGCAGGGACATGGCAGGAATTCCAGCCATGTTTACGGGAACAGTGTTAACGTCCATTTTGTACATCGTCAGAGGGTCAGTGAGCTCTCCTACTTTGAATGGCAGAGCTGGCATTGTTGGGGAAATCAGCAGGTCAAAGTTCGAGAAAGCTCTTTCAAAGTCTCTTTTAACGAGCGTTCTGACCTTCAGCGCCTTCAGGTAGTACTTCCCGTAGTACCCCGCTGAAAGTGCGTAAGTGCCCAGCATAATTCTCCTCTTTACCTCATCTCCAAAACCGAGAGCCCTGACTTTCGAGAAGTATCTGGTCCAGCTGTCCAGCTCTTCAAGAGCGAAACCGTACCTGACTCCATCGTACCTCGCAAGGTTTGAAGAGGCTTCTCCGGTTGCTATTATGTAGTAAGCCGCGAGGGCGTATTTAAAGGAGGGCATGGATACCTCTCCCACCTCGTAACCCATCTCTCTGATTAGCTCCGCCACCTCTTCGAATCTGCCAGTAACGTCTTCGTTACCACCCATCTCCTTCACGATACCAATCCTGAAACTGTGGTTTTCGTACCTGTTTTCAAATTTGAAACCACGCCCGGCATTCGTAGAATCTCTTTCATCTTTTCCAGCAATAACTTCAAGCAGAACGGCAACATCTCTCACACAGCAGGCCATCGGGCCTATCTGCTCTAAGGAGTTGGCGTAGGGTATCAGGCCGTACCTTGAAACAAGGCCATAAGTTGGTTTCAGCCCGGCAACGCCACAGAAACTCGCAGGGCACCTTATACTTCCACCCGTATCGCTTCCAAGAGCGAGAACGGCTTCTCCACCACCGAGACAGGCACCGCTTCCCCCGCTGCTACCTCCGGCCACTCTTTCCTCGTCGTAAGGATTTCTAACAACTCCAAAGTAGGAAGTCTCTGTAGTCGTTCCCATGGCAAACTCGTCCATATTCGTTTTTCCGATAATTATTGCTCCTTCCTGCTTCAGCCTTTCTACTACGTGGGCGTCAAAGGGTGGCACGTAGTTCTCAAGCATTTTCGACCCGCACGTGGTTCTGACGCCCTTTGTCGATATACAGTCCTTAACCGCAACGGGTATGCCCGAAAGCCTGCCTTCAACTTTTCCACTGTCGTACTTCTCCGCCTGCTTCAGCGCTTCATCTTCACACAGAGTTATGTAAGCATTCAGCCTGCTCTTTTTTATTCTGTCAAAGAGCTCCGAAATTAGGTCGTAACACTTCTCGCATTCCAGCCTGTTTTTCCATTCTTCTACGGTGATTCCTTTAACTTTCCCGGTCATGCCAATCACTCCACTATCTTGGGCCCTTTAAAGTATCCGTTCTCCTTGTGCTTTGCGTTTGCGAGAACTTCCTCTCTGCTCAAACTCTCTTTTGGAACGTCATCTCTGAACACGTTTTTAAGCGGTAACACGTGAAACGTCGGTTCCACGTCCTCTTCCACCTCGTCAAGTACGTTAAAGTAATCGACTATACTCATCAGCTCTTTCTGAAATTTTTCTGCTTCCTCTTTCGTAATCTCTATTTTTGCAAGCTCTGCGATTTTGTAAACGTCATCTATCGTCAGCATGTTTTACTGTAAGCTGAATTGAATAAAAATATTGGCAAAGGTGATGGCTGAAGTGCTGAAGATCTCGAACGCTGTAAATGTTAGTTAAATTGTTTAGTTATTAATTTATTCCTAAATATAAATTTAAATCAAAATAAAAAATTAAAAATCAAAACCACTGAAAATCAGTGTTTTTATTTCGAAAGGTCTCAGCACAACTCTTCTTCCGCACTCCTTTCTCTCGAGCTCCAGCAGGTCGGTTTCCGTGCACTCGAATGGCAGGTTTATTTCCATGCTGTTCCTTGAAGGGTTAAATATTCTCAGCACGTAACCTCCGTCCTCTCCCCTTTTGAGTACGAACTCGGCGTTGAACCTGAGGAGAGAAACCTCTCTTTTCACATCGCTTCCGCTGTCGGTGCTTACAACTCTGAGCGGGCTCCAGACTTCCATTGCTCTCTTGTAAACCTCTCCCTCGTACCAGTCGCCAGTGTGGGGGTAGAGGTAGTAAACGAAGTGCCCCTTTCCGGTGTCGCTCCACGGGTTTGGATATATCGGTGATTTCAGAAGGCTCAGGCCGAGCTTGGAATCCCAGTTCGTGTAACCGTGACGGGACGTGCATATTACTGCTACACCGTACTCGCCATCGCACACGTCAGCCCACCTCAGGGCGGGAACTTCGAACTTGGCCTGTTCCCACGGCGTATTTCTGACAGCCAGCCTTTCCACGACTCCGTAGGGCACTTCGTAAAACGACGTCCAGTTGTGCACGTTAAAGTTAAACCATGCTTTGAGAAGAATTTCCTTGTCGTACCAGTCGACATCCGTGTCGAATTCGAGCAGTTTACTGCCAGCTTTCAGTTTTACGGTCTGGACGAGCTTTGAATTTTCGTATCTCCTGTAAAACTTCACCCCACAGCAGAGCTTTCTCTCGAATATTTCGTATCCATCGCATTCGAGCTCTCTTCCCTGCAGCAGGAAATCCTCGTTTACATCCCACGCATCCCACATTCCCGGAGTATCGATGTGGGCTATCAAAACGTTGCTCCTGCTTTTTAAAGCCTCTCTTCCGGCATCTTTGTCGTAAAGGGAAATCAGCTCTCCCGATTCGTTAAGAACGGCGATTAAGTGCTCGTTTTCGAGTACGATTTTACCGTCTTCCACGTGGATGCTGACCGACTCGTCACTTTCACAGCCTTCTTCACGACTCTCGTCCTCTTCGTTTCCCGCATCTTCTTCTCCACAGCCAGAACACCATCCGAGCGGAGGTACTTTTACGAGCACTTCCTTTCCGTTCACATCGACGACTTCCTCCCTCTCCCACGGCAGGTCGTTGAAAACTGCACTTTTCATTCCCTCCTTTTCCGCTATGAACCTAACTGACCTTTCGATTATGCCTTCAGCTCTGGAGATCACGTATTCGAGATCCATAATTGCGTCGTCGTAAACCTCCTTTATCGAGGAACCGGGAAGCACGTCGTGAAACTGGTGAAGTAGAACTTTCTTCCAGAGGTCTTCTATCTTTTCCTCCTGCCTGAACCCCATCATTTCGGCTATGCACGACCACACTTCAGCGCTCCTCAGCACCGATTCAGCTCTGGCCATGAGCTCTTTCATCCTTATGTTCGTCGTGTAAGTTCCCCTGTGTGCCTCAACGTAGAGCTCTCCCTCCCAGGTCTGATTTACTCTCTCCGAAACCTCCTTTATGTATTCGTCTTCCACACCTCTGAGAACATGGGGTATGTACGGCAGCTCGTTCATGTGTTTCTGCATTTCGACCATTTCCCACGTTATGCCTCCTCCACCGTCCCCGTATCCGTAAACGTAAATCATCGGCACGTCGTGTCTGTTTTTGTAAGTTTTCCACTGCCTGTACAGACTTTTTGCAGTCATGGACGACTTGTAGCTCATCATTATGTGAGCCGGAATTTCGCTGCCGTCCACGCCCTTCCAGATGAAGGCGTGATACGGAAATTCGTTTCTCTCGTTCCAGAGTATCTTGTAGGTCGTGAATACCTCTATTCCGGACTTTACGAGTATCTGAGGCAGAGACGCTGCAAAGCCGAAGGTGTCGGGCAACCAGCCTATTCTGGCTATTCTGCCGAACTTTTCGAGCAGGTACCTCTGACCGTAAAGAAACTGCCTGACGAGAGATTCACCGCTCACGAGCTGGACGTCACTCTCAACCCACATGCCTCCGACGGGTATTATCTTTCCCTCGAAAACGAGGTCTTTTAGCTTCTTGAAGAGTTCCGGATCCTCTTCCTCAATCCACGCGTAGTACTGAGAGGAGCTCTGTGCAAAACTCGCATCGTACTTTTCGAGGAGCCTTACCGTAGTCGATATCGTTCTCATAACCTTCCTCTTCGTTTCCCTGTACCTCCAGAGCCAGGCAGCGTCGATATGTGCGTGTCCGAACGCGTAAGCCTTACCTATCTTCGGGAATTCCGTTCTGAGTTTATTCAGCGCAGAATCGAGCTCTTTTTCGACTCTCTCTATTTCCTCAAGGTAAAAACGCCTTTCAGGCTTGAGTATATCCTCCATTTTTCCCTTTAAAATTCCGAGACCGTAAACGGCTGATAGAAACATGTAGTCCGGTCTCACTTCCCTGACATCGAACCTTCCGATTTTCAGCTCTCTTATGCCGAGACCTCCGTCGTACAGGAGCATTCTGAGGAGCGTTATCTGGGTTACGCTCGGAACACTCCTGACCTTTATCAGTATTGAGGACATTTCTTCCATTATCGCGTTTTTCAGGTCGTCTTCTTTTATCTCCTCTACAAAGCTGACAATGTCGAGCAACCTCTGGGCTAAAGAGTAGGGTTCCCACAGAATGCCAACGAGAATAGCGTATTCGAGGCAAAACCTCCACTTGTGGTAGCCGAACATCGTCAGGGGCGTTGCCTCGATAACTATGCTGTGCTTTCCCGGTTTCAGTGGAACGTAGGTGTGGACGTCATCAATACCGGCGTAGCTCTCTCCATCGACTTTAAGCAGGCCATTTCCTTCCATGGACACCTTGATAAACCACGTTAGTCCGTCGTCTGGAACTTCGACCTCTGTTTCGAGTCTGAACGTGTCGTCTGGATCTGCGTCACAGATGAAGGGCAGCTTCACGTCTTTACCGTTAACCTTCCAGTTCTCCACAAAAGAGAAGTCCCTGATTGACGTGGCCATGAGGTCAAAAGCCTTCCTCTCTATTTCTGCAGGCTGCATCATACGTTAAAGAGAAGTGGGGATGTGAATAAAGCGTTTTTGAGGTTTAAATAAAGGTAACTTCAGCTTAAATTCCAGTTGGGCAGTCCAGAAATTCTACCTCCAGCCCCTTTTCTTTAACAACGTTCATCAGGGCTTTAACTCCGAGAGTTTCTGTGGCGTAGTGGCCGGCAAAAATTACGTTAACCTGCAGTTCTCTTGCAAGGTGGTAGACTGAATGCTCAGCCTCACCGGTAATAAGCAGATCCAGCCCTTTTTCCCGTGCCTCTTCAACTCCAAAACCACCCTTTCCAGAGATCGCTCCAGCCCTTTTAACGCTTCCTCCAAACTCGAGAACTCTAACATCAGTTTTCAGCTCTTTTCTGAGTGTTTCAGCAATCTCCGCAACGCTCACTTTCTTTTCAGCTTCTCCAGCAAATCCTATGGACTTTCCTCTGTAAAAACCAAAAGGTTCGTCAGCTCTAAAACTGCAAAGCTTCAGCAGCAGTACGTTGTTGCCAACTTCAGGGTGGGCGTCAAGGGGCAGGTGTGCGGAGTAGAGTGAAAGTTCATTTTCGAGCAGGAACTTAACCCTCCTCGCAATCAGTCCAGCAATTCTTTCAATTCCTCCCCAGACTATGCCGTGGTGCGTAACGAGCAGGTCAGCTCCGCACTTTACGGCTTTTTTAAACGTCTCCATGCACGCATCGACTGCAAACGCAACTTTCTCGACCTCCTCACAGCTCTCAACCTGCAAGCCGTTCTTTGAGTGGTCGATGTCCCATTCATCAACTCTGAGGTATTCGTTGAGGAAGTTTACGAGTTCACTTAACTTCACTTTCATCCCCTCGCAAAAATTCTGAAAGCATCGAAACTACTTGATCCAGACTCTTCTACCCTCTTCTATGAAAATGATCCTCGACCCGACCTTGCCGAGCAAATCTCCTATTCTCTCCATGTG
>JALVYA010000217.1 GCA_027038095.1 Archaeoglobaceae archaeon | reverse complement strand
CCCTCGTTAAACCCAGAGCAAAGGCCCCTTCTCTGTATTTTGGAGGTATGTTCTTCAACGATTCCTCCGTGTAAACAGCTACATACGGCATCATGACTATTGCGAGAGCGAAAGCTCCTGCTATGGCAGAGTAGCTACCCATTGGCAGTACCATTATGTCCATAACGAAAAGGCCCACGAGAATCGTCGGGAATTCCATCATCACCATCAGCAAAGTCTTTGTAGCTCTGCCTATCCTGCTGTTCGGATATTCAGCAGCGTATATGCCCGTGAGGACCGCCACTGGCAGACCTATCAGGGAGGCGAGAAACGTCAGGATAAACGTTCCAACTATCGCCGGACCGATGCCGCCAAGCCCGTCGCCGGGTGGGGCGAGAGTTCCCGTTATAAAACTCCAGCCACCTTTAAGCAGTACCGGCAAACCCTCAGCCGCTATACTGAACAGTATGTGGAACAGGGGGACGACAGTAGCAACTGTTAACACCGCTATCGTTAGCAGGAACAGCTTCTCCTTAATCAGTCTGAGCTTCAGACTACCTGCCATATCCGTACCTCCTAAGTATTAGAATCCCCAGCACGTTTACAGCCAAACCTATGAAGAACAGCGACAGACCAGCTGCAAACAGGGCTGGAACCATGTACTTGTATATGAACGCGTTTCCAAACTGGTTGGCTATGAGAGAGGATATCGTATAGCCGGGAGCGAACAGACTCGGATTTATGTTGAAGGTGTTGCCTATAACTAAGCTGACCGCAACGGTTTCTCCTATCGCTCTGCCGAAAGCAAGTAAGAGTCCTGCCACTATTGCTGGTTTGATCTGCTTTACGAGCAGTTTTGTTGCTTCGTAGCGCGTGGCGCCTAAGGAGTAAATAGCCTCTCTGTACATGAACGGCAGAGCTCTGTATGCCTCTCTTATTATCGCAGAAGCGAAAGGTGTAACCATGATGCCGAGCAGAACTCCAGCGGAGAGGTAGCTGTATCCCGTTACGGGTTTAAACGAAAAAAGAGGAATAAAAGAGAGGTGTTCGTAAAGCGGTATCATCACGTATTTCTTGAGCAGCGGTACCAGAACGAAAGCTCCCCATATACCGTATATTATCGTAGGAAGCCCTGCCATTATGTCGGTTGCCACGATTAAGGGCTCCTTTATTTTTGAGGGGGCGTAGTCTATTACGAAAACTGCAAAAGATATCGAAAGCGGAAGGGCTATTAAAACAGCGAGGACAGAAGTGTAAACGCTGCCGTATATCGCAGCTAACACTCCGTAAAATTCCTTGTTCGGATTTTCAGACGCAATCCATGCGTTGGTTGTGTATATTTTGAGACCTTCGTGTTTGAATATGGGTATTGATGCCGAAAAGTAAACGGCAAGCATTAACGCAAACAGTCCAAACACGAATAGACAGAATGGCAGTAAAAAATATTTGAAGGTGTCAATGTGTCCTGCCTCCCCGTCCATTTCAGACCTCCTGATTTTTGTTTCTTTATCTCTTTAATTTGTTTAACTCTCTGGGTTAATTAAATAAATTTAAATAAATTTTCTGTAAATCCTTTAAATCCCGGCCTCGCTCAGCACTCTCTGCGTTATGCTCTTGGGCAATCCAACGTATCCGGAGACTATATACTTGTCGTTTTGTCCCTGCGTCAGTATCCACTTGATGAAGTTGTGAACAGCTTTTCCCTTTACCGGATCGCTGTAGTTCTTCCATATCAGCAGGTGGCTGAAGGCAACTATTGGATAGCTGTCATTTCCCGGTGCATTCAGGAGCTGTCTGAGGTTCTCTTTGTAGCCGGCATACGGTGGAGCTATATAGGAACTTATGTGCTGAGCAGCAGCTTTTATGGTAGTTGAATTAGCCATTACGTAGTTTCCAGCCCTGTTCTTCAGAGCAACCATTTTCAGGTTCTCCTTCAGTGCATAACTCAGCTCTGTGTAACATATTGAGTACGGCGTGCTCTTCAGCTCGGCAACGACACCCTGATTGCCCTTTCCTCCAACTCCTCTGCCCATTCTGTCAACTGGCCAGTTTACTACCTTTCCAGCTCCAACTGTGCTGTTCCACTCGGGACTTACGAGGGACAGGTACGTCGTGAAGATGTCTGTCGTTCCACTTGCGTCGCTCCTGTGGATAACCACGATTTCTTTGTGTGGCAGTTTAACTCCCGGGTTGAGAGCTTTTATCGACTCGTTATCCCAGTACTTTATCTTGCCCATGAATATGTTTGCGAGCGTCTGTCCGTCGAGTTTCAGGCTATTAACGCCCGGAACGTTGTAGCAGACAACCACCGCTCCAATTATGTCCGGGAACTGAAGTGGGTTTTTACCCTCTGCTGGTGGGTGGTTGACGAGTCTCTCCCACAGACTCTTCTTCAGAGGTGGATCACTTCCAGCAAAGTCAACTATGCCTGCTGCAAAATCAGCCTGTCCCTTTCCACTCCCTCCACCGTTGTACTCTATTTTCACGTTTGGATGTAGCTTCATGTATGCCGAAATCCAGGCGTTAATCTGGGGCTGTGGAAAAGTGGCTCCGTCACCTATAATAACAACAGTTTTTCCGGTTGATACGCCTTTATTCTGAACCTTGTTCTGAGTGCATCCACAGATTGCAGCAGCTATCAGAAGTACAAGCAGGGCTATCAAACTTCGTTTCATGCTCGCATGCCACTGAGACGCTATATATACTTTCTCGACATATTGTAATTACTCTATATCATCTATATATTTTCAGTAGATACCGGGTAGCACCGATATTGATAAGTATTCGTAGTTACTTTTTGCTTGCAATGAGGGTTGAAGCCAGAAAAATATACGTAAGCGGTGGCAGCAGTTACATCGTTACCCTGCCAAAAAAGTGGGTGGAGGAGAACGGACTGAGCGTTGGAGACAACGTGGTCATGTACGTCGGGAAGTCGAGTATCAGTCTGGTACCCCAGATGCCCAAGAACGTCAGAAAGGAAGTTGAAATAGACGCAAACGGACTTGGCAAGGCCTGTTTGCTCAGAAGAATAATTTCCTGCTACCTCGCAGGTTACGATTCGATCAAAGTTAAGGTTTACAACGAAGAGCACAGGAATGCTGCCGACAGTGCGGCAGACACGCTCATAGGCGTTGAAATCATGGAAGACCTCGGCAAAACAATAAGTCTGGAAGTCTTCCTCGACGACAGGTTCAAGACCGAGAACGTGCTTGAGAAGATGAGCAACATGTGTCTGGCTATGCTTTCTGACTTCTGTTCTTCGCTCCAGAACTTCAGCGAGTACATCTGCAACTCCATAATTCTCAGAGAGAGCGAGATAGACAGGCTCCACTTTTTGGTGCTCAGACAGGTCGGAATGGCAGTTCAGCGAATAGCAATTGACGAAAAGGCGAGAATTCTTTTTGGCTACTGGACCTTTGCGAGAAGGTACGAGAGGATAGCAGATCATGCTGCAAACATGGCGAGGAACTTACTGAAGCTCGGTCGAAGCATTCCCGAACTCTGCGAAATAGTCGAACCCTGCGTGGATATGCTCAGAACGTCAGCCCTTGCTTTCTTCAGAAGAGACGGCGAAATGGCCGATGCCGTTCTCACCGAATTTGAAGACATGAAGAGCGTACACGAGAAGTACTACGTTAAAATCGTAAACCACAGAGTCGAGGAGGCACTCAGCATAAAATCCATAGTGGACAGCATAGCCAGAATCGCCGCTTACTCAGCCGACATGGCTGAAATCGCTCTCGACATAGCAATGGATAGCTAAAACCCATCCAGACTGGAAAACGACGCCCTTTTCAGGCATCACCCCCTCCTGTTCTACTGTAATTTATGCCCGCAATCATTGATATACGTTTCGGAAAATCTCAGGATGACTGAACGATTAAAAATAGAAAAGATTTTTTAAAGACAATCCTTAACCTGCTTGGGTGTCAGATATGGCCGAAAACGAGCTTGAGAGTGCAGTAGAGAACGTTGAGGGAAAAACTGAAAAGAAAGAAGAGAAAGAGCCCGTTGCCACTCCTGTTGGAATAAAAATTGGTTCACAACGCACTGTAATAGTTACGGAGGATGGCACGTTTGTAACACACACGTGTATAAAGGAAGTTGAAAACCCGATAACAGGAGAAAAAGAGTTCGTGGTCGGAGATGAAGCTCTCGAACTCTTTGGTGATGAAGCAGACTACATGCTCAGAGGTGGTTTTCCCGGGACAGAAGAAGAAGCAGAATTGCTGAAGATCTACCTGACGAAGCTTGCCAGCATGTACGGATTGCCGGAGAACAGCTACGTAACGTACGCTGTACCGTCAATAGAAAGTGAAATTTGCATAAACCTCGTTAAAAAAGTTATAGCCCAGCTACCCATCGGATGGGTGGGCAAAGAAATGTGGAACGACTCTTTTCTTGGAGCTCTGGCTCTCGACGAAGGGCTGGATATGATAAACAGAACTTTTCTGGTGATAAACCTCGGTTCCTCCACCACAGAAGTTGTTGCAGTTAGAAGGGGTGGTATCGTTTACAGCCTCGTAACTGGAGCGATATCCGGAGACTCTGTGGACAGGAAGATCAGAAACGAAATACAGAACGAAACGAGAGGAGCTGTGAACATAGACCTCAACACGGCAAGAGAATTCAAGGAGAGGTACGCAAACCTGAAGAACTGGGAAAAAGTTCAGGAAACGGTCCACCTGTTCGAGAAGGGCAAGTACAGCTTCAGAGTAGACGAGTGCATAATCAGGCCCGTGAACGAATACCTCGAAGAGGTTGCCGATTTCGTTGCGATGCAGTTCCTGCCCGAGCTCGCTGAGAGAAACTTCTCGGTTTACAGGCAGATAATGAAGAAGGATTTCATACTTCTCGGAGGGATGGCTGAAATACCGGGTCTGGCTGAAAAACTCGAAGCTCTGCTGAGAGACAGGCTTGGAGTAGTGGTTAAGATAAGAATGCCTGACAGGCCTTCTCTGGCGTCTGCAAAAGGAGCTTACATGATCTCGAAGTTCAGACTCGAGAACAAATCCTGAGTGTAACACAATTTTTTAATATTTTAAATTGCATTTCTGGTGATAACAATGAAGTGAGTGATACACCATGAAGAACGTTGAGGAGGTACTGAGTAAGTGGGACAGACTGTTTGAGGAATTGAAAAAAGTCGTTGACGAGCTGATACCGGAAATTCAGAGCTCTTACAGGGAAATCGAAAAGAAGCACAGAGATCTGCTTGAAGAGGTCAGAGACGTGAGAGAGTCTTTTCTGGACATTTCCGCGAGAGTTTCCAAACTCGAAGTGGAAAGGTCAGGTATCTCTCCTGAAATTGAGGAAGCTGTAAAAAAACTTGAAAAGAAAATGGCAGAACTGTCGGACAGGATAGAAAAATTGACAGAGAGAGGACTGGCTGAAGAGTACGTCAGCAAAATTGAAGAACTGGAGAGGAACGTTAATTCGATTTTAGAAGAGCTGAAAGAGGTGGAAAACAGGATTTCATCTGTAGAAAGCAGGATCGAAAATCTTTCAGCTGACGTCAGCGCAGAGCTGAAAAGAGACGTGGAGAAAAAGGTAGAGGAAAAAATTCGCGAGCTTGAGAGTTTGATCGAAGAAAAGCTGAAGGACGTGCAGAAAGTGCGGGATCAGGCTGAAGGCACCCATGTAGAGGCTTTGAAAATGGAGCTTTCAAAGATTGAAAGGGAGCTGTCAGAGCTTAAGGAAGAGGTTCAGATAAACAGGAACAGAATTTCATCCGTGTCTGAAAAACTCAACGAAGTGACGCCTTTCATCGAGAAGAAAAAGGAAAAGAAGGAAGATACCAGATCTCCGAGATTGCTCTGATTTTATGAATGCCAGTACTGTTGCCAAACTAAAAGAGATTATACGTATTTACGAGCTTTTTCGCTCACCCGGCGGAAAAATAATTTCCCTTCCATCCGGAAAGGGTGGTGTTGGAAAGACAGTTGTAGCCCTGCATCTGGGCGCAGCTCTTACCCAGTTAAGTTATGCGACTGCTGTAATCGACATGAACCTTGCCCTGCCAAACCTGCACAGCTACGCCGGAGAACTGCCGGATAAAACTCTGACCCACTACCTTACCGGGCTGTGCAAACTCGAAGAAGTTGAAAAGGTAAAGGTGAAGGTGGGAAACTCAGTTTTACACATCTATCCCTCCAGATCGATAGTCGATATCGCGAAAAAGCCCGAACTCGAGAAAATAGTCGAATTTTTAACATATTTAAAGAATAAATATGATTACATAATTTTAGATTTGCCACCCGGAATTTCTAAGTACTCTATTTATCCTGTAAGGCTGTCTGACTGCGTTTTCATCGTAACAGCCGACGAGAAAGCATCGTACCTCGACGCCACAAAAATTTCAAAGATATTCGAGTTGAGAGGTGTTACGATTTCAGGACACATAGTAAACAAGTACGAGAAAAAAAGGGACATCGAATTCGAGAACGTGATTTGCAAGATCCCCCTCAGTCCGGATGTGAAGAGATTTCCGGAAGTCTGGAATAAGAGGTACTTTAAGCCAAAAATCGTAAAATGCTTTACCGAGCTGGCTGAAAAAATATCTCAAATGTGTTAACACATCATATAATTTCGTTAACTATATT
>JALVYA010000216.1 GCA_027038095.1 Archaeoglobaceae archaeon | reverse complement strand
CGAACACGTCTTTAATTGCCGGAGAAACTCTGGCGAGGCTCAAATTCTTCGAATCGAATAAGCCGTTCTTTCTCAGAAAGAAGTACAGAATAGTTGGCCTCGAAGAACACATGGAGGGTTACGAACTCTCCGAAAATGGAGAAATCGTTTTCAGCGAATCGGATTACAAAAAGGAGTTTGAGGGGAAGGGTGTAATAATAAACGCCGTGGAAGAGTTCAGAATAGGGGACGACATGGGAAAGGTTGTTAAGGCGATGAGGGAGAGAATCAGAAACATGGAACTTTGAAGCATGTAAGACGGGAGATTCGTAAATGTTAGAAAAATTGAGGAACAGGAAGAAAAAGTGGAAAGTTTTAACAAACGCGGCGAGATTTTTTGGTTTTAAGAAACTGCTGGAGAGCCACGACTTCAGATTGAGAGGCAGCGAAGTTTTCATGCTCAGCTGTGAGCTCGGAAAAACACTGGACGAACTGCCGGAAGAGCTCCAGAAAAAGCTCAGAAGTGCCGGAATAAAGGTTGGAGAAGCTGGCAGGAAGTACAGGTTCACTCTCGAAGGGGCGTTTTTTCTCAGCAGAAACGAAAAAAAGAGAGTTTACGTTGACAGAAAAGCGGAAATGCTGTTTCTCTACGGCAGAGACATATTTTCCTCTTCAATCCTGAAAACGAGCGGCGACGTCAGGGAGAACGATGTTGTTTTCGTCTGCAACGTTTACGGAGACATCCTGGGCATTGGGAGAGCAAAGTACAGCTCGGAGGAGATAAAGCAGAAGGGAGAGAAGGTTGCTGTGGAAAACCTCGTGGACAGAGGGGAATACCTGAGGAAAAAGAAGCTTTACTCTGCTTTTTGAATTGCTTTCGCTGTGCCTGATATAAAGCTCTGGTAAAAATTTATAACATCAACATAGAGGTTGAACAGGTGAACGTAGGAATAGTCGTGCACGGTGAGGATAAGCCGGGAATAGTGTACGAAATATCCTCTGTTCTCACCAGACACAGACTGAACATAGTCGACATAGAGCAGAGAGTCCTCAAAAACATGTTCGTCATGTTCGTTGTTGCTGAAGAGACAGATGGCTTAAACGTGGAGGAGCTGAAGAGAGACCTCGAAAATGCAGAAAAGAAAATGAATGTAAAAGTGGACATCAGACTTTTACCTGAGGTTAAAACGGAAAATAAAAATCTTTACGTTCTCACGGTGATCGGAGAGGACAGGGTCGGTATAGTTCACGCGATAACCTCGATCCTCTACCAGCTCGGAATAAACATAGAGCGAACAACGCTGATAGCGAGAGACAGGCTGATAACGATAGAATTTCTCATAGATCTGAAAAGGGGTAACGAGGATGTCCTGAGAAAGAGGCTGAAAGAAGAAGTCGAGAACGAGGGGCTGGATGTCGTTATTCAGCCTTACGAGCTTTTCAAGAGGAACAAGAGGCTGATAGTATTCGACATGGATTCGACTCTCGTTGATGAGGAAGTTATAGACAAACTGGCCAAAGTTGCAGGGGTTGAAGAGGAGGTGAAGGAGTTAACGAAAAAAGCCATGAACGGTGAAATCGACTTCAAGGAGGCTCTGAGAGAAAGAGTTAAGCTCCTGAAAGGTTTGCCGGTGGAGGTTCTTGAAAAAATATACAGCCAGATAAAACTTACGGACGGAGCGAAGGAACTAATAAAGAGCCTGAAAGAGTCTGGCTACAAAGTGGCACTCGTGAGCGGTGGTTTTACCTACTTTACAGACAGGCTGAAAGAGGAGCTCGGACTGGACTACGCTTTTGGAAACGAGCTCGAAATAAAAGATGGAAAGCTGACGGGAAGGGTGAAGGGTAGAATAATCGACGCTGAGGAGAAAGCGAGAATAATCGAAGAACTCGCAAAAAGGGAAGGAATAAGCAAGGAAAACATAGTTGCCGTTGGAGACGGTGCTAACGACAGAATAATGATTGAGAACGCCGGACTGGGAATCGCTTTCAACGCAAAAAAAGCTCTGAAAGAGGTGGCAGATGGTACTCTGTCCAAGAATCACCTCATAGGTCTCGCAGGCATACTCGGATTAAACGTAAAGAGAAGAAACAAGTGAACAAAGCTGACTCAAAGTTCTTTTCTCAAATCTACTACCCTTCTGGCTTTACCCCTGAACCTTTCCAGAGTTCCCTTTTCGACGAGTTCAACGTTCGTTCTCAGGTTCAGCTCCTTTCTTAACTCGTTTTGGATTTTTCTCTTTAGCCTTTCCAGATCCGAAAGCTCTCCGGTGAACACTTCATCCACGACCTCTACTTTTACCGTTATCTCATCAAGTGGCCCGTTTCTCGTTATTACCACCTGAAAGTGGTCGCCAGCTTCGGGAATCCTCATGAGCACGTGCTCTATCTGACTCGGAAAGACGTTAATTCCTCTGACCACGATCATGTCGTCAGTCCTTCCAAAAACTCTGTGTATTCTCGGATGAGTTCTCCCGCAGGCACACTTTTCAGTCATGAGCTTTGTCAGGTCTCCCGTTCTGTACCTCAGGAGCGGTAAAGCTTCTTTCGTAAGCGGCGTCAGAATCAGCTCACCTTTTTCGCCTTCTCCAGCGACTTCTCCCTCCTCATCCACGATTTCCACGAAGTAGTGATCCATCCAGATGTGCAGACCGTCCTGTTCCTGACATTCAAACGCAACGCCCGGGCCGTTCATTTCACTCAAACCGTAGGAGTCGAAAGCTTTGAGATTGAAGGCATTTTCAAGCCTTTTCCTCGTGTTCTCGCTCCACGGTTCAGCTCCAAAGCACCCCGTTTTAATGCCTATTTCGTCCGGTCTTATGCCCATGCTCTCCGCAACCTCCTTTATGTGCATTGCGTAGCTCGGTGTGCAGTGAATTGCCGTAGTGCCAAAGTCGAGCATGTAGCGAATCTGCCTTTCAGTGTTTCCGGTTCCGGCAGGAACAACCATCGCTCCGATTCTCTCAGCACCGTAGTGCAATCCAAGTCCGCCTGTAAAGAAAGTGTAGCTCACCATGTTCTGAAAGACGTCTTTTTCTCTGATTCCAACCATGTAAAGACACCTTGCAACCATGTCCACCCAGTTCTCCAGATCAGCTTTAGTGTACCCCACCACCTTTGGCTTTCCCGACGTTCCGCTTGACGTGTGGATTCTGACTATTTTTTCCTTGGGAACTGCAAAAAGACCGAAGGGGTAGTTGTCTCTTAAATCCTCCTTTGTCGTGAAGGGTATTTTAGCGACGTCCTCTCTCCTCTTTATGTCGTCCGGGTGGACTCCAGCCTCCTTCAACCTCCTCCTGTAAAACGGAACGTTCTCGTAAGCGTGTCTGATTACCCACCTGAGTCTCTTCATTTGAAGTTCTTCGAGCTCCTTTTCAGGAAGTATTTCCTCTTTACACCAGTAATTGTCAGAGTATGGCATGCTGAAGAGTTCATAATTTCGCTTAAAATACTTTGGTGATTCTTGCTGCTTCGACCAGAAGAATAATAAAACTGTGTGGAAAATATCTGATGTTTCCTGATTACGTGGCAATTGCAATGCTAATGGGAAATCTTGTTTTCTTAACTCTACTAGTGAGCTATGCAATCAACGCTGGTTCAAATAATTTGGAGGCTCAAAAGATTCAAAAACCAGATCAAAGGTTAAAACGGCCGTCCTTTATCGCATTTCACAGGCCTGAGGGGGATTACCTGAATTTTTTCTCCATCTCTTTTTACTTCAGCTTCGATTCCGTAAACTGATGACAGCACATCCTCATTCAAAACCTCGTAAGGCCTTCCACGAGCATATACTTTTCCACCACTCAGGATTATAACTTTATCAGCGTACATTGCAGCCAGGTTGAGGTCGTGCAGGACAATAATCGTTGTCATTTCTCTCTCCTTCGTAATTTTCCTGATTAATTCCAGAATTTCGAGTTTATTTCTTATATCGAGATTTGAAACGGGCTCGTCCAGGAGTAAAACTTCCGGTTCCCTTACAAGAGCCTGAGCAACAAGAACGACCTGCCTTTCTCCCCCGCTGAGCTTGTTTGCGTACCTCTTAGCGTAATTGTCAATTCCGAGTTCTTTCATGACTTTTACCGTAATCTTCAGGTCTTCCTTGCCAATTCTCCAGTTCAAATACGGAATTCTGCCCAGCATCACAACTTCAAAAACTGTTAAAATTCCGGGGATGACATTGTCTTGGGGTAAATAACTCACAGTTCTGGAAACATCCTCTTTTTTCATTCTGGATAACCTCTTTTCATCGAAGAAAATTTCCCCCGAGTCGGGCTGAACGATCTTGGCAATAGTTTTTAGGAGAGTTGATTTTCCCGCCCCATTCGGGCCTATTACTGCTGTAATCTCCCCCTGTTCAGCCGTGAAGTTTATGCGGTCAAGCACTTTCTTTCTGTCGTAATAGAAGCTGACGTCTTCCACCCTCACCGTTACCATATGTGTTTTCTCCCCCTGACAACCAAGAGCAGGAAAAACGGAACTCCTATCATTGAGGTTATTATTCCTACTGGAAATATTGCTCCAGGCACGATTACCTTGCTTGCTATGGCACCTGCAGAAAGTACAATGGCTCCGCAGAGTATCGAGCCGGGTATAAGAAATCTCTGGTCTTCTCCAAGCAGTATCCTTGCCATGTGTGGCGCAACAAGTCCGATGAAAGCTATTATACCGACAAAACACACGGCAACCGATGTTAGCAGAGAAATGTAGATCAAAACTTCTATTCTCATCCTCTCAACATTGATTCCAAGAGACTTCGCCTTTTCGTCTCCCAGCCTTAGAGCTGTTATCTTCCACGACCTGCTCATGAGCGCTGCGGATGTAAATGCCAGAACTGCGAAAACGATCTGGGCCTTTGGAAGTGTGGATTTCGTCAGGCTTCCAAACATCCAGAAAACTATTGCCTGCAGAGTTTCCTCGCTCGCAAAGTACTCTAAAAGGGCAAGCATTGAATGAAAAAGAAAAGCTATTGCAATCCCACCGAGAACAAGAGTTTCACTCGTAAAACCCCTTATTTTCCCTATGAACATTATCAGCATGCACGTGAGAAACGCAAAAAAGAAAGCATTCACGGGAACTGTGAACTCGAGTGGCACGGGCAGAACGTTTAAA
This sequence comes from Archaeoglobaceae archaeon, assembly GCA_027038095.1. Taxonomy (GTDB): domain Archaea; phylum Halobacteriota; class Archaeoglobi; order Archaeoglobales; family Archaeoglobaceae; genus WAPX01. The sequence goes on along the minus strand of JALVYA010000216.1, from coordinate 20,182 downwards.
CCAAAAACATAAGCAACTGCTGCTCCAAATCCCGCTCCAGCGGAAATTCCAAGCGTATACGGGCTTGCAAGCGGGTTGTTCAGAATTGTCTGCATTTCCAGACCTGCCAGGCCGAGAGCCCCTCCAACGAGCAGAGCCATGAGAGTCCATGGAAGTCTGTAATCCCATATTACAACGTGTAAAGTTTCATTTTGCGGATATATTAAGTTTATCAGAACGCTGCAGAAACCAGCTGAAATGGGTCCAACCATAAGGTCAACTACAGCAAGTACAAAGCATACAACTGCAAATACTGAAATAAAAAAAATTCGACGGTAAAACACAGTTTTGTAAATTCTGTAATACTCTGTCTCCATCAGCTCCCACCCAGTCTAACGGCCCAGACTCCATGCAGTGGCATGGGCATGAACTTGCTGTAAAACGTCTGAAGATCCTTTTTCGGTTCTAAGTTCCTGAACAGGGTTGGATGCAACCACTTCGCCATATATTCGAGACACACGAATTCGAAGAGATGTCCGTGAGACAGTCCGTGGTGGATTATGTAAACTCTTCTGTCCTTAACAGCGTTTAGCTTATTCCATCCCGGTCTGTTAATCAGTTCTTTAAGAGCTTCTTTTGCGGAACTCGAGTTGTTGACCGTGTACCCTATAACTACTCTCTGGCCGCTCGGGAAATTGTTGTTGCATGTGAATACGAGCACATCGGGGTTAGCTTTCAGGACAAACTCTGGATTGATATCTCCGCTGAAACCCGGAATAACTTTCGCAGCAACGTTGTCGCCTCCGGCCAGATCAATCCAGAAGTTGTACATGCTCTTTTTACCGTATGCATCCCATTTTGACCAGGTAGCGAAAACTATGACTTTCGGCTTTGACCTAATCCCTTTGGTTTTGTTTACGATCTCCATCACATGATCCTCAAAGAACTTTACAACTTCTTTTGCTCTCTCCTCTCTGTTCAGAATTTTTCCAAGTATCATCGCACTTCTGTTTACTTCATTGAACAGTTCCGTAACGTTGTTTGTATGGGGGAAGTAGTCCGTAAACACAACAGGAATTCCAGCTTTTTCCAGCCTCTTTACGTCCTCTGTCATGTACTTGTACATTGACCTGTCGGCTATAACAACGTCCGGTTTTAGCTTTATTACTTCTTCAACCTGAAATGTTTTGCCTGGTTGTCCGACGTCTGGTAATTTTTTAATCTCCGGGTAGTACTCAATCCAAGCTTGCCACCAGTCGGGTCTGTACATCTTGTACCTCCAAGCGTTAATTCCTACCAGCTTGCTCAGGGAACCTCTACCACCCACCGCTGCGTAATCTTCGAGTCCGTATAACAGAACAACTCTTCTCACAGGGGTTTTTATGGTTACAGTTCTGCCAAGAATGTCCGTTACCGTTATCGTTTTTGTTCTCTTCTCCGCCACGTTTTTAACCTGTGCACACCCGCACAGGAGCAAAGCAATCAGACAGAAAAAAAGCAACGACTTTCTCAAAATTCACACCTCCTTTAAAGCCTCAAGAACGAAATAAGATTTTGAACTCCATGCGAGCCTGTAAAAGAACGATCTACGTTTGAGCACCATTTCTCTTATCCAGCCTATGTCATGCACATTAATCTCTTTAAATCCACACTTTTTCAGAAGGGAAACGCATCTTTCGACTGACATGTTCCTCATTGGCAGTTTTCTTGCATAGCCAGCTTTCCACGGATTTCTTTTTTCGATTACTGCAATTCCGAGTTTTCCTGCGAAGGATTTTACTTTGCCTAGGGTATTCTTCTGGTAACTGCTGTCTATTATTACGACCTTTCCGTCTGGTTTGGTTACTCTGTACAATTCACTTACAGCTTTTTCCGGGTCTGGCAGAGTCCAGAGCACGTGTCTGCACACGACGCCGTCAAACGATTCATCAGCAAAAGGAAGATTTTCTGCATCTCCCAGTTTGAAATGCACGTCTTTACTTTTTGATCTGGCTTTCTCCAGCATGCCGATGGAGATGTCAATTCCAACAACTTCGTGTCCTAGCTCTGAAAGCAGTAGTGCCAGAAAACCAGTTCCCGTTCCCACGTCAAGAATTCTCCCTTTCCTGCTAAAAATTCTGGACAGCAGAGATTTCCACACTTCCGGCATGTCAGCATGTCCTGGAGAGCAATCATAGCTTCTGCTTCTTTCATCCCAGTACTTTTTCACTGATCTTTTAATTTCCACCGCCTCGGGTTTCGGTAACACGCAGTGGGTAACACGTAGTATTATATAATTTTTGCTATGTAACACCAAGAAAATAAAAACAAATTCACAGTAACAAAAAGTATGATTTCCGGCTTTAAATTAAATTAAGATTAAACACCGGTCACGTCCAGAGCCTTCTCAAAATCGCTTTTATCCGGATTTACAGCGTCAAGAATCGTGTAGCGGGAAGGTCTTATCTTTTTTGCGTTCATTAAAGCTAACAGAGCGTCTTCTCTTGAAATTCCCACGTCCTTTAACTTTGTTGTACACCCGAATCTCTCCATTGCTTCCCTGACCTTAACCCAGTCCCCCCCGTAAGCCATTTCGTGGAAGTATTCCATGATAATCGTCCCGATTCCGACCTGCTCGCCGTGGAGGGCATGTCCAACGCCCATTATGTCCAGGGAATGGCTGAACTTGTGCTCCGCACCGCTTGCAGGTCTGCTGCTTCCAGCTATGCTCATCGCAACACCACTCATCACTAGCCCTCTTACGAGTTCCTCTATGCTCGGAGTCCTTTCAAGAGCCATTTCCGCTGGCATGGAAGCTATACTCGCAGCAACCTCCGAGTAATCTGTAGGATCTATTTCCTTCGCCAGCTTCCAGTCCTTGACAGCAGTAACGTTGGATATGAGGTCTCCAAAGCCAGCCCTGATCAGCCTGATGGGACACCTGGAAATTATAGAGGTGTCCGCAACAACCGCTGATGGTGGTCTCGTGAAAACGGAGAAAGCTTCTCCATCCCTGAAACTCGCTACCGGGGACGCCATTCCATCGTGTGATGCTGTTGTGGGAACCGTAACCAGTGGAACGTTCAGCTCGGAGGCGAGTATTTTTCCGGAGTCGATTATTCTTCCACCGCCCACGGCAATCACGCAATCAACATCGCCGTAACTGAGTCTGGCTATCAGCTTTCTGACTTCGTCCTTGGGTTTTTCCAGTATGTAGATGCTTTTCAGTTTAGTTTTTTCTTTAACGGTCTTTCCGGCTATGTCAAAGCTCGTTTTTCCGCTCAGCATTACAGCACTTTCAACTTTGAGGTCGTCCACTATCAGGGGAACCGTTTCTATCGCACCGTCCCTTATCTCCACGAACAGCGGTATTTCAGCGTGTTTGTGCATCGCTTCAAGTTTGCATTCTGTGTTTTTAGCAGTTTTGTTGTCCTATCGTTCAAAATTTTAATATTTAATACAATTTTTTGATTTTAGTATTAAGTTTTAATTTAGATTGGTGTAAGCTTGAATTAGATTATCGTAAATGCCAACAAGCACCGATGCAACCAATTGTAACTATAAGGTCGAACTCTTTGACAATTTCAGGTGTTAAAGCCTTTGGCTTTTTATTTTCATTGAAATGCCAACTTCTTCCATTACTTTTACCGCCAGCTAAAGAAGTAGATAGCGCTTCGTGCCGGCACTTAAAACCATTGCTCTACCTTTAACCAGTATGTTGAATCAAGCTTCAGCCATCTGTGACCTACAGGAATTCTCAATGCAGAAGAACAAGACTTTTGTCAACTTCTACCCCGTACAATTTTTCTCTAAGCTTCAAAGCCACGTTAACTAAACTTATGAGGATTGGGACTTCAAGCAATGGCCCTATAACCGTTGCAAATGCCTGATTGCTGCTTATTCCCCATATCGCAACTGAAACCGCTATAGCTAATTCGAAATTATTGCTTGCTGCTGTAAATGCCTCTGCTGTATTCTGAGGATAATCGAATCCCAGCTTGTAACCTATAAAGAATGTTATGAACCACATTATGATGAAGTAGAGTACAAGCGGCATAGCTATTCTGAAAACGTGACAGGGTAACTCGACTATGTATTCTCCCTTGAATGAGAACATCACTATGATCGTGAAAAGCAAAGCTATTGGCGTAATGATGCTGATTTTAGGTGCTAAAACATTTTCGAACCACTCTCTGCCTTTAATTTTAAAGCTACCGTATCTGGTTATAACTCCAGCAATGAACGGAATTCCGAGATAAACAAAGACGGCTTTCGCAACTTCACCCATCGATATGCTGATATTCAATCCTTTAGTAATTCCAAGCCAATCAAGCATCACGTTTATGAAAATATAAATATAGACAGCATATAATAAGACCTGAAAGATTGTGTTGAAAGCCACAAGTCCAACGCACAGCTCTCTATCACCTTCGGCAAGTTCGTTCCATACTATAACCATTGCTATGCACCTTGCAAGGCCAATGACTATTACTCCCATCATATACTCCGGATAAGCCCTGAGGAACGTTACGGCAAGCAAAAACATCACAATTGGACCAACAATCCAGTTTTGGAGAAGTGAGAAAGATATAAGCTTTACATTTGTGAGGACTCTACCCATTTCCTCGTACTTTACCTTTGCAAGCAGAGGGTACATCATCAAAATTAAACCTATTGCTATTGGTATCGAAGTCGTTCCTATGCTCAGAGAGCCTATAACCTCAGCTATCTCGGGAAAAACATAACCCAATGCAACACCGAAAACCATCGCAAGAAATATCCAGAGAGTTAAGTATTTCTCAATCAGAGACAACTCCTTCCCCCTTTTGTTCACTGCAGAACCTCCTTAAGCATCGGCGAAAGTATAGATCTTAATTTTTCATCAATCAGATCTGCTTTAACGAGAATTAAGCAGCAAATCTCGCCTTTTTCGTCGCATCCCGCAATTGTAACGAATTTATCTCCCGCTTTGACGTTTGCCTTCTCCCTAAGCTCCTTTGGTAGCAAAATCTGACCTTTGTTGTCTACTGTGAGTACAGCCTCAATCCTCGTAGCCTTGCAAGATTTCATAATTTTGAGAATTTTCGAAGATATTTAAATTTTCCGAAATTTCTGCTTTGTTCAATTTTCAGAGTAAAAATTATAAACATTTGAGCAATTGTTCAAATATGGAAAGAACTTGTGAGGATATAAGAGCAGGAGATATCAACGAAGTAATCTCAAAGCTACCATCTGATGAGAAAATAGCCGAATTAGCTGAATTCTTAGAGGCTTTTGGCGATTTTTCGCGTATAAAAATTCTCTTAGCCCTGCAAGAGTGCGAATTGTGCCCTTCTGAAATTTCAGCCATAACAGGCCTGTCCATCTCGGCAGTTGCTCATCAGCTCAGAGTGCTTAGAGATAAGAAGCTGGTGAAATATCGGCGTGAGGGTAAAAACGTGTATTACAGCTTGGATGACGAGCACGTCTCAACTATTCTGAAAATCGCTCTTGAACATGTGAACGAAAGTAGGTGAAGCACTATGCATTATGAAAACGATATAAAAAGGATAAAAGAGTTAACCGTAATAATCGTCTCAGCCATTTTGTTTATTACAGGAATTATTTTTGAGAAATCGTTGCATAGTTACCTATTAGCGGAATACGGGCTATTCTTGACAGCTTATGCTATAGTCGGATGGAAGATAGTGTGGAAATCTGTGAAAAACGTAAAGAGAGGTATAATATTTGACGAGAACGCGTTGATGACAATAGCAACCGTTGGTGCCATTGCGATACACGAAATGCCGGAAGCTGTGGCTGTTATGCTGTTCTACAGAGTTGGTGAGTTTTTGCAGGATTTAGCACTACATCGTTCGAGACGCTCCATAAAATCGTTGCTCGAAATTAGGCCAACCTTTGCCAACCTCAAAGTCAATGGAAAAATTGAGAGGGTTAAGCCTGAGAAAGTGAAGGTTGGAGATTTGATCGTGGTTAAGCCCGGAGAGAAGATTCCACTGGATGGAATTGTAGTTGAAGGTTCATCGGTCGTTGATACCTCCGCTTTAACCGGAGAGTCCAAACCGAGAAGCATTAAGGCGGGAGACGAGGCTCTGTCGGGGATGATAAATCTGAGTGGAATGTTAACGGTCAGGATAACGAAACCTTTTGCCGAATCTACAGTATCCAAAATCCTCGAACTCGTTGAAGAAGCAAGAAGCAGAAAGGCAAAGGCTGAGAAGTTTATAACGAAGTTTGCCCGCTATTATACCCCCGTAGTGATTGCACTGGCAATCTGCATAGCGGTAATTCCACCCTTAGCTTTGAACGAGCCGTTTTCACCTTGGATTTACAGAGCTCTGGTTTTGCTTGTGATATCCTGTCCGTGTGCCTTAGTTTTGTCCGTCCCTCTCAGCTACTTCGCAAGCATAGGAAAGTTTGCGAGGGTGGGTATTTTGGTTAAGGGTTCAAATTTTATAGATTTGCTGAGCAAAGCTAAGGTCGTCGCATTCGATAAGACCGGAACCCTTACGAAGGGGAAATTTAAGGTCACCGAGGTTGTTGCGAGGAACGGTTTCAGCAGGGAGGAAGTGTTAAAATTTGCAGCATTAGCTGAGCTGAATTCGAATCATCCAATAGCCAAGTCCATACTCGAAGCTTATGACGTTAGAGGACTTGAAAACCTCGTTGAAAGTCACAAGGAAGTAGCAGGGATGGGTATAAAAGCCAAGATAAAAGGAAACTTGGTAATAGCTGGAAACGATGCGATGATGCACGCTGAAGGAATAGAGCACGACACGTGCTGGGTTGAAGGAACGGTCGTGCACGTTGCGATTAATGGCAGATACGCTGGTTACATAATAGTTTCAGACGAAATGAAGGAAGGTGCGAAGGATACGATTGTAGAGTTGAAAAAGCTCGGATGCAAAATCGTCATGCTTACTGGCGACAGCAAAGAGGTTGCGGAAATTGTTGCCAAGAAACTGGGAATAGATGAATTTCACGCCGAACTATTGCCAGTAGATAAGGTTAGAATCGTTAGATCCTTAAAAAATAACGGTAACACTGTATTTGCTGGAGATGGAATAAACGATGCTCCGGTTATCGTTGAAGCCGATGTTGGAATAGCTATGGGTGCGATGGGTAGCGACGCGGCAATAGAAACGGCTGACGTTGTAATCGTAGATGATAAGATCTACAAAGTCCCAAAGGCTATAAGGCTGTCGAGAAGAACTCAAAGCATTGTCTGGCAGAACATAATCTTTGTCTTGGTTGTTAAAGGTCTGTTCGTGAGCTTGGGAATTCTGGGAATGGCTACTATGTGGGAGGCCGTTTTTGCCGATGTTGGGGCATCCTTAATAACGCTTCTTAACGCAATAAGAATTGCATAACTAACAGACACAGCTGCATAACTCAGGTTAAAAAGCGTCTGACAGAAATCCTTAAAAACTTTCACTAATGTTTGTGAAAAAGTGAGACTGCGCAGAATCTTCATACCGAGGAGCTACAAGCCCTCCGAACTTCAGTGTGAAAGGTCAGTCTGCGTTACCCCTGTTGAAGCAGCCGAACTCATACTCTCCTCAAGAGCCGTTCTGGTTACCGGAGGGCTTCTGCTTGAAAGAGAAGAGCTCGTGGAGTATGCTGTTAAGTTAAGCAGGTTTATGCCGGTGATAGCAACTGGAGCTTCGTCAAAACCACTGCTCGAAAGAGGGGTACAGCCGCTAACTAAGAGCTTTACACTCCACCACATAATACAGTTTGCCGAAGACGGAGAGTGGGAACCGCTGAAAAGGTGCGATTTAATGGTATTTCTCGGAGTTCAGCCGTACTACCTTTCGAGAGTTCTGTCGTCGCTCAGGCACTTCTCTCGAATAAAAACTTTAAGCTTGGATGAATTTTACCAGCCAAACGCTGATTACAGCCTTTCAGCAATTGCAATGGTGCTGAACGAGAGGCTGTGCTCCGGCTGCGGCGATTGCGTTACGGTATGCAGAACGATGTCTAAGGGTCTTGCAATAAACGTTCGCAGAGGAAAAATCCACGTAAGACCGGAGCTGTGCATTGGATGTGGTCTGTGTGCCGAGTTCTGCAGCAGGGGTGCGATAATTTTTGAGAAGGGTGAGAGACTTCACGGTCTGATGCTCGAGGAGCTTTTAACCTGCCTCGAAAGCGGTGGTACGGTTAGCGTGGTTGAATTTTGAGTTGTGTGTGCGGATGAAATCGTGACTTAGAAAAGGTAAAAAAGTTTAAAAACAGCAAAACGTCACTATAAATACTGATAAATTGGGGGTAGTTGAATGATCTCGGAAATGTCAAGGTTCAGGAGGATACCGAACTACGTCTGTCCTTTCTGCGGAGCTTTATGTGATGACCTCATAGTTGAAACAGATGGTAAGGAAATCAGGGTTGAGAATGCCTGTGTTCTCGGTACTGCAAAAATTCTCGCAAGGTTCCACCACAGAGTTTTAAAACCTCAGATTAACGGTAGGGAAGTCGATCTCGACGAAGCGATAGACAGAGCTGTGGAAATTCTGCTCAAAGCAAAGAAGCCTCTATTTTACGGGTTCTCATCCACCACGTGCGAGGCACAGGAGATTGCAATTGAGCTTGCGGAGAAACTCGGTGGTGTTATAGACTGCACCTCCTCAGTCTGTCACGGGCCGAGCATACTCGCCATCCACGAGGTCGGAATCCCAAGCTTCACTCTTGGCGAGGTGAAGAACAGGGCTGACCTCGTGATTTTCTGGGGATGCAATCCGATGCACGCACATCCGAGACACATGTCCCGCTACTCAGTTTTCCCGAGAGGGAGGTTCTCTCAGAGCAGGATAGGAAGGAAAATCGTTGTCGTGGACGTCAGACCAACTGAAAGTTCCAAGTTAGCAGACCTTTTCATTCAGGTTGAGCCGGGCAGCGATTACGAAGTGCTGAACGCTCTCAGAACTATAATCAACACTGGAGAATGCAGGCTGAAAAAAGTTGGCGGAGTTGACGTCGAGAAACTGAAGGAACTTGCGGAGATTATGAAGAACTGCAAATTTGGAATAATATTTTTCGGAATGGGTTTAACCCACTCGCGCGGAAACTACTGGAACATAGGTGAAGCCATAAGCCTCGTCAAAGACCTCTACCGCTTTACGAAGTTCGGAATAATTCCGATGAGAGGACACTACAACGTCAGCGGTTTTAACGAGGTCTGTACGTGGGAAACAGGCTATCCCTTCGCAGTTGATTTTACCAGAGGCTATCCGTGGTACAATCCCGGAGAAACGGACTCCAACAGCATTCTCGATAAAAGAGATACAGATGCCGTGTTTGTGCTTGGCGGAGACCCGGCAGCACACTTTCCAAAAGCGACTGTGGATTACATGAAAAAAGTACCACTCATAGTCGTTGATCCCTTCTGGAGTCTGACCGCAAAAATGGCAGACGTCCTGATACCCTCAGCGATAGCGGGGGTTGAGGCAGAGGGTTCAGCTTACAGAATGGATTCAGTTCCGCTGAGGCTGAAAAAGATAGCTGATCCGCCTGAAGGGATACTGAGCGATGAGGAAATTCTCAAGAGAATACTTGAAAAGGTCGAAGAGAAGCTGTGATAACATGCAAGAACGCCCTTCAGTCAGGCAGGTGTCAGTTAAACAGGGAATACTCGACATTTCAGACCTGAAAACATTTCTTTCTGTTTACGGAAAAAATGCAGTTTTTCTCAATGCTGACTACATTGTCAGTGAGGATCACGCTTACTTTTCGGCAAAAAAAGCCATTGAAGCGTGGAACGAGGGGAGGGCTGTGGCGAGAAGCCTTCCGCTCGAAGTTATGCTGTACGCCGCAGCCACGAGGCAGATAAACGAAGCTCTGAAAATTGGGGTTAGAGAGGGCAGAAACAGAGCCGTAGCAATTTTTTTGAAGGAAAGCGTTGAGGTAGAAGGGTTCAGAGAAGAGAACGTTCTGGAAATGAGCAAAGAAAAAATTGATAGAATAGTAAATTTTTTCAAAATAAATAAAAACGAACTCGAAGTTGCTGGCGTGGAGAAACTGCCCCTGATTGTGAGGGAAAGAATAGTTTTGTTCGACCTCAATAAGTGATTAATTTTTAAACATAACTATATTTTCTTAGTTTCCATCATCACGTGGATTCGGGAACTTTTTAATTCTCTATTCATTGTAATAATCATTATGAAAATATCTTCAGTGATCGCTCTTACAGCAGCCGCATTTGCGCTGCTGATGATAAACACGGCAACTCTGTGTTCACCACACGTGAGTGTAAACACGTATCTGAGATTAGCAGACGAAAACGCCAGCGCTTTCGTATACCATTCAAACAGAGCCGTACTGTCCTACACCAGTGGAACTGTTACTTTAACTCCTGCAGAAAATTTACCCTTAAACGGTAAAGTTGAAAGCTACATGGGTGTAAAAATTGTTGTTAACGGAAATGAAGCGCAGACGATCCTGAACGGTGTTGAAATATCGGGGAATTTAGCACTCGTCAAAGCTTGCATAAAGGCAGCTCTTTCCGGAAAAAATATGCTGAACCTCCTGAGGTCTGCTGGTTTTTCGGCCAGACTCGATAAAGTGGAGAGCCTGTACATACTCAGAAAAAACTACTGTCCTTACTGCAGCAATCTGAAAGTAGTTCTGGTTAAAAAAGCGGCAAAAGGCTACGACGTGCACATATACTACCACGGAAAATTAACTGACCTGCACACAAAAAATATCAAAATGGCAGAGTTTTACCTCACGAAAACCGTCAGGAGAGTTCTGACGTTCACAGTATATCCTTCAGATTTACGCCCTCGTGTTTGAGCAGCTCAATCTTGATTTCAATTCCCTGACTGAACCCGCCAACCCCTCTGCTGCTGATTACCCTGTGGCATGGAATAATTACGGGGGCTGGATTTGCCTTGAGAGCCTGTCCAACGGCTATGGGAGCAGTTTTAAGCTCTTCTGCCAGCTCTCCGTAAGTTTTAACTTTTCCAAACTCGATTAGCCTTACCCTGTCGAGAACTCTTTTCGCGAAGTCGCTTTTTATCTCCACGTCGTACTTCGAGAAGTCCACGTTTTCTCCTGAAAAATACCTGCAGAGATCTCTTCTCAACTTCTTCGAGAATTTTGAGAGCTCAACGTTTCTAAGAAATTTTTTCTTTATTTCGTAATCAAGATAATTTAAAAATTTTACATTTCGTACAACGTTATCTCTAACCGTGACGAGCAGCGGATACTTCCATTCAACGAAAAACGTTTCGGTCATGAGTCCTTCACGTCTTTGCTTGCTATTTCCCTTATCCTCTCAACTCCTCCGACCTCCTCTATGACTTCGGCAACGCACCCGGGTACGAAGTCTTTCCAGTTCTCTCCTTCTATCATCCTCCTCCTTATCTCCGTTCCCTGATACTCTAATCTCCTGTAGAGCTTCGTACTCCTGACCTCTATTCCCGCCTCTCTGAAAAGTCTGATAACCAGAGGGTTGTTGGAGTAAACGACGCTGAAAGGAGGTACCATGGACTTTACGTGGCTGACCCACAAAGAGTTTCTGTATATGTCTTCCAGCGGAATTATGTACAGTTTCACCGGTTTTTCGATTTCTCCGTTCTTAAGCATCTCTTCTGTCAGCTCATCAAGTGCTCTCGAAACCATGAGAATTCTTTCTCCTGCGGTGAAAGGGTTTTCTATCGTGTGACTCTCCTGAGCGCTTCCAACTCCAACTATCAGCTCCTCCACTTCTCTCAGTATCTTTCTCAGAACCTCCATGTGTCCCAGATGGCAGGGCTGGAACCTGCCTATGAAGAAAGCTCTTCGTATTTCAGCCATCGTAAGAGCCTCAAACTCCTTCTTTAAAACGTTTCGCACTTATTCCAGGCTCAAAAAGGTTTGATATTTGATTTAACCTGACTTAACTTAAACAAATTTAATGTAACTTAAAATGTAAAAAATAAATGCACTACAGGTACACGTAAACTGCGTCTATTATTCCATCGAGCTTTTCCATCTCTGCAAGAACTTCATCGCTCGGCGGATCGTCCACGAGAAGCAGCATTAGCTGCACTCCGCCTCTTCCACCGTATCTGCCCACGATCATTCCTGCGATGTTTATGCTGTAGTTTCCTAAAAGCGTGCCAACTCTTCCTATGACTCCCGGCTTGTCCTCGTGCAGGGATATTATGTAGTGTCCCTCGGGCACGAAGTCAACCTTGTACCTGTCTATCCTTGTTATCCTGTACTCATTTCCGAAACAGGTTCCCGCTATATTTATTGTCTTCTCTCCGTCGCTTATCTCCGCTTCCAGCAGGCTTTCGTAGCTCGACACGTCTCCCGTTGCCTGCTCTACGTCTATTCCTCTCTCCTTTGCAACGGGCAGGGCTGAAACGAGGTTTATGTTCGACACTATTCCCTGCAGCAATCCTTTGAGGAGAGCTCTCGTTATGTACTCCGTATTCATCTCAGCAAGCTTTCCTCTAAACGTTATCCTGACCTTTTCCACTGCTCTCTTGGCAACCTTCAGGCGAGAGGCAGCGAGCTTACCCATTTTCTCAGCGAGCTTAAGGTAGGGCATTATGTACTCGTACTCCCTGACGTCAACGCTCGGCAGATTCACGGCGTTTTTAACAGGCAAGCCTCTGAACATGTTTATTATCTCGTTTGCAACAGTCATACCAACGCTTATCTGCGCTTCCCTGGTCGATGCACCGAGGTGCGGTGTTGTGACCACGTTTTCAAGTTTGAAAAGCGGGTTGTCGGGATCGGGCGGTTCTTTCTCGTAAACGTCGAGTGCCGCTCCTGCAACCTTTCCGCTCTTCAAAGCTTCGTAGAGTGCTTTCTCGTTTACTATGCCTCCTCTCGCACAGTTTATGATGTAAACGCCGTCTTTCATTGTGGAAATTGCCTTTTCGTCGATCAGGTTTTCGGTTTCCTTCGTTTTCGGAACGTGCACCGTAATTATGTCCGAATGCTTTATCAGCTCTTCGAGGGGGACGAGTTTTGCTCCAATCTGTCTTGCTCTCTCCTCGCTTATGTATGGGTCGTATGCCAGAACGTTCATTTCAAGCGCCTTCGCTCTCTTGGCAACTTCGTATCCAACCTTGCCCAGACCTATAACGCCTATCGTCTTGTCCCTCAGCTCCATCCCTATGAACTTCTTCCTTTCCCACTTCCCCTCTTTAACGCTTCTGTCTGCCTGAGGTATCTTCCTCGCAACTGCGAGAATCAGTGCTAAAGTGTGTTCAGCGGTGGAAACTGAATTCCCGCCGGGTGCATTTGCAACGATAATCCCGTGCTGGGTGGCCGCTGAAATGTCTATGTTGTCCACGCCAACTCCTGCTCTGCCTATGATCTTCAAGTTTTTTGCAGCTTCTATGACTCTCCTCGTAACCTTCGTCCCGCTTCTGACTATCAGGGCGTCGTACTCGGGTATGATTGAAACCAGCTCATCTTCACTTATCCCCGTTTTGACCGTGACCTCCAGCCCTTCGTTTTTCAGACGCTCAACAACTTCAGACGGTACGGGATCGGTAATAAGGACTTTCATCGTGGCTGCTTGAAATTCCGGAGATATAAGTTTTTGCTCTTTTTGGCTCTGTAGTATTTTAGTACCTGACTTGCATAACTCGTGTAATTGCACAGTAGCACAACTCTGCACATCTGATGCGGGTTGAAACACTCAAAAACAATATTACCCGCTCTACCCTCACAGCGGCATGCAGTCCGAAAGCGAGAGGGGCAGGAGAAAAATAGAGTGGGCAGAAAAGCACATGAAGGTAATTTCCAGAATAAGAGACGAGTTCAGAAAGAGCAAACCCTTCAGAGGGCTTAAAATTGGCATGGCACTGCACGTCGAGGCTAAAACTGCCGTACTCGTACTGACGCTGATAGACGGTGGAGCTGACGTGGCGATAACGGGATGTAATCCGATGAGCTCTCAGGATGACGTTTCTGAGGCTTTGAGGGAAATGGGTGTGAAGTGCTACGCCAGAAGAGGGATGAGCGAGGAGGAGTACTACTCAGCCCTCAGGAAAGTTGCATCTTTCAAACCCGACATAGTCATAGACGACGGGGCTGACCTGATATTTCTGCTTCACACCGATAGAGATCTTTCGAAGGTAAACGTGATGGGTGCGAGCGAAGAAACGACGACCGGGATTATCAGGCTCAGAGCGATGGAGAGAGAAGGTGTCCTCAGGTTCCCCGTAATAGCAGTGAACGATGCGTACACAAAATACCTGTTCGACAACCGCTACGGAACGGGGCAGTCAGCCATAGACGGTGTGATGAGGTCAACGAACCTGCTGCTCGCAGGTAAGTGCGTCGTCGTTGCGGGCTACGGATGGTGTGGAAGGGGCATAGCGATGAGAGCGAGGGGAATGGGTGCGAATGTCGTCGTAACGGAAGTGGACGAAATCAGAGCACTTGAGGCTGTTATGGACGGCTTCAGAGTTATGCCAATGATTGAGGCGGCAAAAATCGGAGACTTCTTCATAACGGCAACGGGAGATAGAGACGTCATAAGGCGTGAGCACTTCAGCGTCATGAAGGACGGAGCAGTTTTAGCAAACGCCGGACACTTCAACGTCGAGATAAATCTGGATGATCTGGAGAGTTTGAGCAGATCAAAGAGGGTTATCAGAGACAACGTAACGGAGTACGATTTGGGCAGTAAGAAGCTCTACCTTCTCGCTGAGGGAAGGCTCGTAAACCTCGTGGCAGGGGACGGGCATCCCGTTGAAGTCATGGACATGAGTTTCTCCGATCAGGCTCTTGCTGCCAGATACATAGCCGAAAACGCCAGCAAGCTCGAAAACAGGGTTTACAGGCTTCCAGAAGAACTCGACAGAAAGGTTGCAAGGCTCAAACTCGAAAGCATGGGTGTCAGCATAGACGAGCTTACCGAAGAGCAAAAAGCGTATCTGAGCGACTGGAGGCAGGGTACTTGAGCTGTTGCGCAGGCAGTTGATTACACGGAACAAAAATAAAACAAAAAAGATAAAAATAGAACTGAAACTTAAAAACTCAGAGTGCCTTTATACGTTGAGGCAGGTACAGCGTGTTTCCGCACTTCTCACAGAAGTAGTACTCGAAGGCATCATCTTTCCAGAGTTTTCTGTACTGCAAACTTCCGCATACAGGGCACTGCACGAACATAGTTAATGATAAATAGTTACGTTATAAAAACTTTTTGCGAAGAACGCTTAAATTGAATTAATTTCACCCAGCTTGGCGAGAAAGTGCAGATTTTTTGACATCGCTGTGAAAATTTTTAAACTTCTGTGCACTCCAGCTCCTTTTTGTCTGAACACGGCTGATACGTTCTCGTGCAAAAACCTCCGAACAGCGGTATTCGGGCAACACCGGCATGCTGAAGCCACAAACCAAAGATTTTTAATCAACTCTATATGCCTGAAAACCATGTTTCCTTCAGTTTACTCTCCTGAGGATGTGGAGGAAGAGGTATTCCGCTTCTGGCACGATCACAGGGTGTACTGGAAGGTTAAGGAAAGAGGTGAAAAAGACTTCTTTTTCGTTGACGGGCCACCCTACACGACGGGAGAAATACACCTCGGTACTGCGTGGAACAAGGTTATAAAAGATGTCGTTCTTCGGTACAGGAGAATGTCTAATTATAAAGTCAGAGATACTCCGGGGTGGGACATGCACGGCTTGCCGATAGAGGTCAAGGTCGAGCAGATGCTGAACTTCAAAAACAAGAGGGACATAGAGAGCTTTGGCGTTGACAGGTTTGTTGCAAAGTGCATGGAGTACGCGCTTGAAAACAAGGAGAAGATGACCGAACAGTTCAAAAAACTCGCAGTATGGATGGACTGGGATAACCCCTACATGACGGTGAAGGCAGATTACATAAACGCCGCCTGGTGGACTGTAAAGCAGGCTTACGAAAAGGGTCTGCTTGAGAAAAAACTCAGGGTCGTTAACTGGTGCCCGAGGTGCGAGACCGCTCTCGCCGAAGCGGAGGTTGAGTACTGGGACGAAACCGATCCGTCGATATACGTCAAGTTCCCTCTGAGGGAGAAAGACGCTTACATCGTGATATGGACAACAACCCCCTGGACTCTTCCGGCAAACATGGCGGTTGCCGTGCACCCAGACTTTACCTACGTAAAAGCGAGGGTGAAAAAGAATGGTGCTGAGGAGAAGATAATCGTCGCCAGAGAACTTCTTGAGAGCGTTGCTGAAAAAGGAGGTTTGGAGGTCGTGGAAGTTCTCGAAGAGTACAGGGGAAAAGACCTCGAAGGGCTGGAATACGAGCACCCTCTCAGCAGCGAGGTACCGTATCAGAAGGGTAAGACGCACAGGGTGTGTCTGGCAGACTTCGTTTCTCTTGAAAACACAGGATGCGTCCACATAGCTCCCGGACACGGTGCGGACGACTTTAACCTCGGCATGAAGTACGGACTCGAAGTCTTCAACCCTGTTGACGGCAGGGGCGTTTACACCGAGCAGGCTGGAAAGTACGCTGGAATTAACGTAAGAGAGGCTAACAGGATTATAATCGAAGACCTGAAGAAGAAAGGCCTGTTGCTCGCAGAGGAGAAGATAACGCACAGGTACGGGCACTGCTGGAGGTGCAAGAGCCCCATACTCTACAGAGCCACCGAGCAGTGGTTCATAACGGTGTCGAAGGTCAAAGACAAAATGCTGGAGGAAATAGACAGGGTCAGGTGGATTCCGGAGTGGGCGGGACTCTCGAGGTTCAGAGATTGGGTTAGCAACGCAAGGGACTGGTGCATAAGCAGGCAGAGGTACTGGGGCATACCGATACCCGTCTGGGTGTGCGAGAACTGCGGAAAAATAAAGGTCGTGGGTAGCATAGACGAGCTTGGAGTGGAAATCAAGGACGATCTGGACGTTCACAGGCCAAGGGTTGACGAGGTAACGTTTGAGTGCGAATGCGGAGGAACGATGAAAAGAGTTCCGGACGTCTTTGACGTGTGGTTTGACAGCGGAGTTGCGAGCTGGGCAACTCTCAACTTTCCGAGGGTGGTGGAGGACTTTAAAAGGCTCTGGCCTGCCGATTTTATAACGGAGGGACACGACCAGACGAGAGGATGGTTCTACTCTCAGCTCGGCGCTTCGGTCGTTTCTTTTGGCAGGGCACCCTACAAAACTGTGCTCATGCACGGATTCACTCTGGACGAGCAGGGCAGAAAGATGAGCAAGAGCCTCGGCAACGTCATAAAGCCGGAAAGCGTTGTTGAAAAAATAGGAGTTGATGCGTTTCGCCTTTACGTGCTGAGCTCTGCTCTCTGGGAGGACCTGAGGTTCAGCTGGGAAGAGGCGGAGATGTACAGGAGGTACCTGAACATAGTATGGAACGCCGTCAGGTTCGCTTACATGTACATGGTTCTTGATAAGGAAGACCTGCTCGAGTGCAGCAAAAACAGCATGGAATTCAGAATCGAGGACAGGTGGATTCTTTCCAGACTTGAAAACACGTGCAGAATTGCGGGAGAGGCTCTCGAAAATTACAACCTGCACAGGGTCGTGAAGAACTTCATCGAGTTTTTCGTTGAGGACTTCAGCAGGTGGTACGTGCAGCTGATAAGGAGCAGGGTCTGGGAGGAGAAAGCTTCTCCGTCGAAAATGGCTGCGTACGCTACGATTCTGAAAGTTATAGACAGATCTATGAGGCTTATAGCCCCCTACATTCCTGTGCTTTCGGAGTGGATATACCAGCACTTCATCAGGGAATTCGGGGACGTGAGAAAGGCTCTCTACGGTGAGGACGTCAAAGAGTCAATATTCATGGAAAGCTACCCGGTGGTTGAAGAGGAGTACATAGATGACGAGCTTGAGAAGGCAATGGAAGTGGCAAAAGAGATTTTCGAGGCTGCGAGCAATGCGAGGCAGAGGGCAAAGAGAAAGCTGAGGTGGCCGCTTAAACTGCTCGTGGTGGAGGGCAAAGAGGACGTTAAAAAAGCAGTTGAAATGCTGGAGGACATACTGAAAACCCAGTGCAACGTTAAGGAAGTGAGGTACGTCGAGGAATTCGAAAAGAAGCTGAAGGCGAGCGTTAACTACAAAAAAGCAGGTCCAGTTCTCAAGGACAGAATCAGGGATTTCGCAGAATTCGTGTCTTCTCTTGGCGATGAAGAAGTCAGAAAAATCGCCGAATCGGGGAAAATAGTTTTCGAGGGGGAGGAACTACCGGCCGATCTGATAAACGTGACTTACGAGCTGCCGGAAGGATACGTTGAGGCTGATTTCAGCTCGGGTAAAGTTTACCTCTACACGGAGATGGACGAAAACCTGTGGAAAGAATGCCTGGCGAGGGAAATAGTCAGGAGAATTCAGGAAATGAGAAAGGAGATGGACCTCAACGTTGAGGAGTTCATAACTGTGGCTTTGAGCTGCGACGAGTCCTTCGTTGGAGAGTGGAAGGACTACGTGAAAAGAGAAGTGAGAGCAAGGGAACTCCTCTTCAACTACGGCTTTGAGGACAAAGAAAACTGGTACGTCAGGGAGTGGAACGTGGAGGGAGAGAAGATAACCATAGGAATCAGAAAGTGAAATCCGGAGATGATACTCGAAGACTGGCTGCTGAGGTTCTACTACCCGATAGTTGATGAATTCGGATACAGCGTTGCGGAAGATGCGAGCAGCGCAAAAACTCTCGCGGAGTTTGCAGAGCTGGAAGAGTGCAGCAGACTGAATTTTCTCAGGGATAAAACTGTGGCTGTGGTTGGAAACGGCATGGAAAGGAGAGCTGAAGTTGACTGCAATTCTGCAGTTATAACGGCTGGAAAAACGGTTCTCTGGTACGACGGTAGAATTGACGTTCACGTTACCGACCTCGATGAAGGCTTTAAAGCCATCTGCAGTGTGGCTGACAGAGCAAAAGTAATCGTCGTTCACGCTCACGGGGATAACGAGGAACTGATAAGGGAATACACGCCGAGTCTCGGGAAAGTGATTGGAACTACACAGTTTTTACCTTTTGACGGCGTTTACAACTTCGGCGGGTTTACTGACGGGGATAGAGCTGCGGTAATTGCAAAGACGTTTGGTGGCAGAGTCAGGCTGTTGAACTTCGACTTCTGCAGGGCGGACAGCGAGCTTAAGCTGAGAAAGCTCGCATGGGCAAAAAGAATACTCGAATTTGAGGGAATTTTAGTGTAACTGAGCATGTGCTAAATCGATGGAAACAGTAAGGCATTCCATTATTACACGAAACCATGAAACTGTGAGTATGCTTTGTTATCTACTATTTATTTCATCATAATACTGATTTCAGTATACTTCAACATTGTCGCCGTAGTAATAGGAATATACGGGTTCCTTCTGAACATTCTGGCCGTGAGAAATCTGAAAAAGGAGGCAAGCAGTCGTGAACGTGAATGAGATCATAACAAAACTGGCTGTATACAGTTACTTCGTTGGCCTGGCGATCTACATAGTTTTACTGTTTACACCCTTCGCCTTAGCAGTTGTGTGGCCTCTGGGTATGCTGCCTCTTCTCCTCCCGCTGGCGGGATGCTGGGGAGTGATACCCTATCCGGTGGTGGAGTATCTGGTTATGTCGCACACAACCGGTGTTGAAGGATTGATTGCTCTGATCTCGTATTACGCCGTTCTAATCTCTGCCATAGCCTGTCAGCTGCTGATACTGATTAAGCTGATCAGATTCGGGCTGACAGGAACGAAAAGAATTTTAAACCTCGTTTCGATGCACCACCTGATTGTGGGGATTTCGCTCTTTGCGTTTTTCTGCGTGTACGCGCCTTTAAGAGATTCTAAATCTGGGATTAACGTTTTTTCTGCGGACTATTTGTTTTTAGCATTACTGGGCGTGTACGGCTTTCTGATCAACTGTGCTGTATTTCTGAGTTTGAGGAAAGTAAGAGTAAATGATAAAAAATAAGGTAAATAAAAAAGAAAAATAAAAAAATTAAAGTACTTTCTCTTTACCCTTGCCCGGTGCTGGAACGAACTCAACGCCCGGATGCCTCTGCATCATTGGCTGTGGGTACAGGTTCATGAGCTCGTAGACTTCCTCCGGCACGTCAGTTGAAACCGGTAAGCCCAGTTCTCTCGCAACCTCAACAGTAATCGGGTAATCGTGAGTCCACCTGCCTTCAGTCATTATGTTCGCTATTTCCATTGCCTTCTTCTCTCCAACCCTGTCCTTCAGCAGGTCGAAGACGAAGTCTCTAACCTGTTTTATCGCTTTTTCAGCAATATCCGCCATTATCAGGGTTTCGTCGTCAACGTCCTTTGGTTCCTTCTTTTTAAC
>JALVYA010000215.1 GCA_027038095.1 Archaeoglobaceae archaeon | reverse complement strand
TCGTTAACTTTGGTGAAATGGTAGCGCTCAGGCTGATTCAGGGTTCTTCAGCGTCCTCCCTCGTAGCCCTTTCGACGACGATAATTGGGGACGCTTACGAGGGAATCAGCAGGGAAAGAATAATCGGTTACAACGCCAGCGTACTCACAACCGGAATCGCCGTCTACCAGCTTGCAGGTGGTTATCTGGCTCACCTGAGCTGGAAGTTTCCGTTCTACATGTTTTTGCTCGCAATACCCGTAAGCCTGTTTGTTTTAATCTCACCGGTACCTGAAGTCAAATGCGATCAGAGCTTTTCTGACTACACATCAAAGCTTTTCAGCTCCTTCAACAGGAGAATGCTCGTATTTTTCGCAACGGGAATGGTTGCGTACGCCACACTCTACGGAGCCTTTTTAACGTATCTGCCATTCGCAATTTACAGAGCTGGAGGAAACAGCATTACGGTTGGAGAAGTTCAGGCGACGATGTCTCTCTCGACGGCATTTTTCGCAGCAAAACTCACGAAAATCAGCAGGAAGCTCGGAAACAGAATTATTTCCGCTGGTTTCCTCGCTTACGCTTTAGCTCTCTCCGGAATTCTTGCTTCCTGTCTTGCGGGCTGTGAGCTCTGCTTTTTCTTATCTTCAGTCGTTTTTGGCTACGCTCAGGGCAGCGTTTTGCCAACACTGCAGCACAGGATAGTTTCCCTAACAGACGTGGAGGGCAGAGCAGCAATCATGTCAACATACGGATCGATTTCAAAACTCGGACAGACGATAGGGCCGTTCTTCTTCGGTCTGTTTTCCCTCGACTGGGTTTACGTCGCTGGAGGAACGATTGCCCTTGTCGTCTCATTGTTGCATGCGGTGTTCAGGGTGAGAGTTGAGGATAAACTGCCGGACATTTCGAAAAAAGGAAAAAGAATTTAATGGCGTTATCGAGGTCAGAACAATGTCCCGACACTTCAGACTGCTGGCAGTGATAGTAATGGCGGCTCTGCTCTGCCTGTGTGCCAGACCCGCACCGGAGAGTGTGAACCAGTGCAGCGTAAGCGTCAGCAGCGTTACAATTCTCAAGTGCGAAAACAGACCGAACAGCTGGTGCATGCACATCGTAATAAACGCATCAAACTCCATGCTGAAGTATGAAGGGGTGAAAATAAAGGGTAACAGCATCAACGTGTACTTTGAATCCCACAGGCTGAACGGATCCGGCGAAACCAAAAAGGTTTACACGAAGCACATAGATCTTGGAAACCTGAAGGGAGAGTACAGGATAAAAATATTCGTGAATGGAGTGGCAAAAAAGAGCTTTATCGTTTACCTCAGCTAATCAGATTCCTGTACAGCTCGTAAACCTTGTGCGCGACACTTACCCACTGAGTTCTTGCTGCGTAGGCGTAAAGCTCGCTCATGTACGAGACTGTGAGCTCGTAGTTGCTGGCGAGCCATTTTATTTTCCTCGCAAGCTCAAACGCGTTGTTCGGTGGGACGGTCATCCACGGGGCGTGCTGGCACAGCTCAACGAGCCTCGGCGTTCTGCACCCTATTATCGGCTTCAACCCTCCCATGGACAGGTGGAGAATTCCGCTAACAGCATAAGCTCCTTTCCTGTCCTTGTACGGCAAAACTATTGCATCTGCAAGCGCAACAACCCTGAGTATTTCGTCACCTGAAAGGTACCTTTCAAGCAGTAAAGTGTTCGTCCTGAAGTTTTCGACGAGCTCCTTTACCCCCTCATCCTGCGGTTCTCCCGCCAGCATCACTGTAAACTTTAAATCCTGCATGTAGTCGAGAGCTTCCAGCAGAACGTCAACCCCCTTATCTTTTCTCATAAAACCGGGAATTGCCAGAACGATCCCTTGAAATCCGTCTCCAATTCCAAGAGTTTTAGCGAGAAACTGCTTCGTGTAACCGAGGTAGGGGTTTATGAGCGTGCCGTGGGGAATCTGGTATATTCTCTCCGCGCTGATTCCCTGAGTTATGAGCTCGAACTCCTGCAGGTCGCTGTGAACCACTACAGCATCAAGCTCGTTGAGCGAGTTCTGAAACTCAAAAGCTTCAGGCCTGTTCGTGTATGGATGTTCTACTGTGTGAGCCGTCAGAACGCAGGCTTTAACGATTTTTTCCTCTTTCATCTCACTCAGGGATTCGATTATTTCTCTCCCAAATCCAAAAATTCCGTACTCGTGCTGAACGTGCAGGATGTCAACTTCCTCTTCGTTTACGCAATCCATGAGCTCTGAATAATCCTTTTCGAACCTGTTAAAACACGGGATAACCTTTACACCTATTTCGTCAAAGTATTCGTCTGTTCTCGACTCGACAGTTGTAAAAACGACGATTTTCATCTTCGGGTTCAGGGATTTGAGAGCTGAAATCAGAAATTTGGAGTATTCAGCTATACCGCAGTGAGTTGGAGGGTAGCGGGTTACAAATCCAACAGCTTTCATGTATATTACTGCGAGCTGAATATTAATAACGTTTGAGTTTTTCTCCGATTCGCATTGACCGCCTGCATCAGCCATCATCCAAAGGTTTTAATTTCACAAAATTAGGTGTACCGACATGGAGTCTTTAAGGGTGATTAATCTCGGCGTTGAAGCTGGAGGCAGAAGGATTCTTGAAAATGTAAATTTATATATAAAAGAAGGTCAGACTTTCGTGCTGTTCGGTCCAAACGGCAGTGGAAAGTCATCTCTGCTTTCAGCAGTTATAGGTAATCCACACTACAGAGTCGTTCAGGGCAGGATAACGTTCAAAGGAGAGGACATAACAGGTTTGGAGACTGACGAGAGGGTTAGAAAGGGAATAGGCATAGCTTTTCAGAATCCACCAAAAATTGGGGGCATCAAGCTGATAGACCTGTTGAGGAAGTGTGCCAAGGTAGCCGGTCTCAGCGAGGAGGAAGCGGAGAAGAAGATAGAGGAGAGTGCAAAGTTCATGGGCATGGAGGACATGCTCGACAGGGCTGTAAACGACGGATTCAGCGGTGGAGAGGTAAAAAAGTCTGAGCTTCTGCAGCTAATGATTCTGAACCCCGAGTTCATAATGCTGGACGAGCCGGACAGTGGAGTCGATTTGGAGAACATAGCGACTGTCGGCAGGGCGATAAAAAAGTTGCTTGAAAGAGACAGGAGTGAAGAGGAAAGAAAGAAGTCCGGGCTGATAATAACACACACCGGCCACATACTGGAATACGTTGATGCGGACTACGGAGTCGTTCTGTTCAACGGCAGGATATCCTGTATAGGCGACCCGTACCAGATACTGGAGCACATAAGCAGGTACGGTTACGAGGCATGCATCAGGAAGTGTGTGGAGGAGAAGTCCCGTTAATCTGTTAGCTTTTAACAGGTGTTGAACATGAAAAAAACTGCAGGTAAAGATGAATTTGATGCGGATCCGGAGATCTCCAGCATTGCTGAAAGAGCGAAAAATGTTGGAATCGAGTTTGACTCGAGCAGGAGAGCTGCAAGCTTCCTGCAGGTCGATCAGGAACCCAGAGCGTACGGGTGGTCGGAAGGAATAGAGGTCATGAGCATAAGAGAGGCAATGGACAGGTACGACTGGGTCAGGGACTACATGTGGAAGATCGTTTGCAGGGACAAAGACGAGTACACGAAGGCGATTGCCGAGGATTTTAACGGCTACTTTATCCGGGCTCTGCCCCGCTGCAAGGTGGATGTGCCTGTTGAAGCCTGCCTGTACCTGAAGAGGGTTAAAACTCAGAAAGTTTACAACCTCGTTATCGCAGAGGAAGGCTCTGAACTGAACGTAATTTCAGGCTGCACTTCTCATCCGAGTTCAGCCGGCATGCATCTCGGAGTCTCGGAATTTTTCGTGAAGAAGGGTGCAAAGCTCACATTTACGATGATACACAACTGGCAGCCCGACGTTGAAGTGAGGCCGAGAAGCGGGGCTGTTGTGGAGGAAAACGGAGTTCTCGTGAGCAACTACGTTCTGCTGAGCCCGGTAAAGTACGTCGAGAGTTGCCCGGTTGCATACCTGAAAAAGGGTGCAAAAGCCTCGTTCACTAGTCTGGTTGTTGCGCACAGCGGTTCAACAATAGAGCTCGGTAACAGGGCTATTCTGGGTGAGAAAAGCAGTGCAGACATAATTTCGAGAGCCATATGCAGGGGTGGCAGAGTCGTCTCAAAGGGATACATAAGAGGAGAGGGGAAGGGGTGCAGGGGTCACCTCGAGTGCAGGGGACTCATGCTTTCAGATGAAGGCTCCATACTCGCAATTCCGGAACTGGAGGCCATGAATCCGGAAGTCGATCTCAGCCACGAGGCTGCTGTCGGCAGGATAGCTGAGGACGAAATATTCTACCTGATGGCGAGGGGGTTAACGAGGGATGAAGCAACTTCAGCGATAATAAGGGGCTTTCTCGACGTGGAAATCAAGGGGTTGCCCGAATTCCTGAAAAGAGAAATCGACAGGGCAGTAGAAATGGCAAGTGAAGACCTGATGTAGTTGTGCTCATTACTTATAACCTCTTCCATTTTTTGATTGCATGAAGCTGGCTGTAATCGGTGCAGGATTAACAGGACTTTCGGCTGCTTACGAGCTTAGAGATTGCTTCAAAATAAAGGTATTTGAAAAAAGAGAAGTTGGAGGACTCGCCTCAAGCTACTGCCCGTCGTACTGCATAGAAAAGTTCTACCACCACTGCTTCAGGAGAGACGAAGAGCTGATAGAGCTGATAAAACATCTCGGTCTGCACTCAAAGCTCGTATGGAAAACGGTCAGGACTGGTCAGGAATTCGGGGGAAAGATATACCCGGTGAACACACCTCTGGAAATTCTCAGGTATCCGGGAATGAGTATAACGGACAAGGTAAAGCTCGCATTCTTCACGCTGAAGTGCAGAAAAATGGGTGAGGAGGACTTCATCAGGTACGATGACGTTAGCGCAGTGGAAGGGATAAAGGAGGAGCTGGGAGAGAGACTTTTAAACTCTTTTTTCGTACCCCTGCTCCGGTCGAAGTTCGGGGATTACAGGAACGTGAGCTACGCCTGGCTTCTCGCGAGAGTTGCCATAAGGGGAAACAGAAAGGCTGGAGGAGAAGAGCTCGGTTACCTGAGGCACGGATTCCAGCAGCTGTTTGACAGAATGCTCGACGAACTCGAAAGCAGCAGCGTGGAGATGGTCAGGAGTGCAGTTAAAAAAGTGGAGAAAACAGGTAACTGGATTGTGAATGGGGAGAGCTTTGATGCTGTGCTCTGGACAGCCCCCATCCCGGTTTTGAAGAGCGTTAACAACGGGCTAACTGAAGCTCTGGGAATTAAGGACGTGAAATACCAGAGCTCGATATGCGTGCTGCTCTCAAGCGAGAAGGAGGTGACGGAAGACATCTACTGGAGCAACGTGAACTGCTCCTTTGGAGCGGTAATCGAGCACACTCACTTCATGCCTTTCGAAGATTACGGAGAAAACCTCATTTACCTGGCAGGGTACACCTATCCTGAAAGCGAGCTCATGAAGCTTGACAGCAGGGACGTGATCAGAATCTACCTGAGAGACCTCGTCAGGTTCGGGGTTAAAGAGGGAGATGTGAAGTGGGCGAGACTGTTCAGGGCAAAGTACAGCGGACCGGTTTATGAGAGGGGATACCTGAACAGAATAACGCCTTACAGGTCAAAAGCGGAGGGTTTTTACATCGCGGGCATGACGTCAAAGCCGAATTACCCTGAGAGAAGCATGAACGGAAGCGTTAAAGCGGGCAGAGAGGTGGCGGAAGTAATAAAGTCAGACTTCGGATTTTAAAACGATGTACGTGGTTTTCAGGTGCAGGAAGTGTGGAAGATACCTCTACGCTGAGGAGGGAAGCAAGAGCAGGAGGTGCGTTTGCGGACACGTCAACAGCCTCAGAAAGGTGGCTGTGATTACCAGAGTTGAGGAAGAAAGAGAAGCTGGAGAGCTCGTGAGGTTTCTGCAGCAGAAATCCAGAAAATTTCAGGGTTTCAGACCTCTCGGGTAAACCTGCCGGGGTGTCTGGGTGAGAGGTGAGGTTGAATTCGAAAGCTGGCAGGAGTTTGAGGAGTTCGTCAGGTACGTTTTCGAGAGTCATGGGTTCGAAACTCAGTTCAGGGTGGTTTTCAGAGACGAGGAGGGAAGAAGTGAGATAGACGTTGTTGCGGAGAGAGGTAGCATCTGTCTGGCTGCTGATGCGAAGAGGTACACCGGAAGCTGGTACAGGCTGACGGCCATCAAGAGGGAGGCTGAAAAACACGAAAGCAGGTGCAGGAGATTTTCCAGAGTTACAGGCAAGAAAGCAATTCCCGTTGTGGTTCCCCTGATAGACGATGGGATTGCTCTTCACGGCAGCTGCATCATCGTTCCATTCAGAGCCTTAAACGACTTTCTCTCGAATCTGGAACTTTACCTCGCAGAGTTCGGATACCTGTAAGTGCCGTTTGTGTCTGCTGTATCTGCTGTAAGCGGTAACGAAAAGTGTCAGAGGGACAAAAATATTAACAAAATTGCACAGTCAAACACAATGAGGAGGAGAAGAGTTGGAACAGGATGGATTATCTGGACTGCAAACCTCGACAGAACTTTAAGCAGAAAAGAGGGTAGAAAAATTCCCAGAAAAATTGCGTCTCCCGGAGTAAGGCTTCAGGAGTTAATCGAAGCCTGTTCATCCCTCAACCTCAGGT
>JALVYA010000214.1 GCA_027038095.1 Archaeoglobaceae archaeon | reverse complement strand
GAAAGCCTTTCAGGACGAGTTACCACTACGGTAGCTTCGTCAAACACGTCAGCACGGCCAGATTCATGAATTTAAAGCTCAGAATCTTCGACTCTTTCTTTGCGGGCTGTGATGTTGACACTCCCGATGATCTGCTTGAGGTTTTGCTTCACGCTCCGGATTCGAACACAGGTAAGTACTTAAAAAAACTCGGATTCAGAGTCGTTTTGGAGAAAAATCCAAGGCTCGTGAGAATATTCACGGGATGAAACCATGAAGTTCGAACTCGACTTCGACGGGAGCACGAAGAAAATTACGGCAGCAGGCCTGTTCCTGTTGGCCACTTTCGGCGTTTACTGTCTGAAATCTGGATACAGAGAGACCCTGCTTTTCACCTTCCTTGCTCTTGCGGTAATGCTTCTCTTTCTGATGATGCCGACATCGGTTGAGGTCGAAAACAATTCAGCGGACGGCAACCTCATAAAGGTGAACAGAGTTCTCGGCAGCACTCGCATAAGGTGCAGAGTTAAGGAAGTTGAAATGGTGGAAAAGCTTGACAGAGGGCTTTTAATTGGCACAGCGGGCCTTTTCGGGTGGTACGGCGTGTTCATCGTTAACGGAGAGACTGCTCTCGTTTACTCAAGAAAGAGAAGAGACCTCGTCATGCTTAAAGCTGAAAGAAACTACGTTTTTGGTGTCAGAGATGCTGAAGGGTTTTTATCAGTTTTAAACCGTCAAATCTAGGTTATCGAATTTGGCGTTCAGCTGGTGTTCTGTTCAGCTTTTTTCAGTTTTTTGAAGTTCTCAACCAGCAAGTTACAGGCAATCCCCGGGGTATAACATCCTGGCTTTAAAAGCGGGCATTTCCCGGGAGTAGTAGAGGTGCGTGTGGCACCTGCAGTCCGAGCAGCCAAAACCCTTAACGCCTGCGTATTCCTCCGATAGCATTTTGGAGAGGTAACATTCCTCCCTATCAAACAGGTAAGCACACACGGGTTCTGCAAATCTGGAAGTCGTCAGGTAGTCTATGTGCCATCTCAGTTTTTTCTCTTTCCTGAAGTGCCTGCATATTCTCGAAATGCCAGTCCTTGCGCTCCCGACGTACATGTAGTATCCCTTTTTGAAATTTACCTCGCCCAGAGAACCAACAGTGGTTACGAAATCCTTCCTGACTCTGACGATCAAAATGTAGGACAGCATCAGCTCACGCTCACGTTGAGTCTGTACGAAGTCAGTATCATTTCGGAAAAGTGTATCGTTACGTAAACGTTGTTTCCCCTGAGGTTTGTCTGTATGGAAGCTGTGTTTCCCTGACCGTTTTTCAGGCTGTTGAAGTACTCGTACCACGCTCTTGCAAAGTCTGAAGTTATGTTTATGCTGACGTAACCGGGCCCAAAGACTTTTACCTGCGAGGAGTTAAACTTAACGAGGATGTTTGCAAAGCTGTTACCTCCAGCAGAGCCGTTGCCGTTTATGAGAGTCAGAGTCATGAAGAAAATGGTTTGATTGTTTACTATTTTCTTATATATAAATATTCTTGGCGGGGAAACGATGGTGGCCATTCCATGACTGCTCAGCCAGACGCCTCCGTTCTCAAAAGCAATCCTGTAGTTCCCGTAGGAGTAGTCTACTGCTCCCGAATAAGCTGAACAGCTGTAAACGGGAGTCGCACTCGTGGTGTTGTAAACGGATATGTTTATCCTGCATCCTTTCGTAACGGATAAACTCCCCTCGTTCAGCAGTATTCTTATGTACCTCTCGCTCGTTCCTGAGTAGGCAACGTAGTTCACAGTGTTCTGTATCTTTTCAAAACCCTGAGCCATGCTGCTGTATCTTACTTTTTCTTTCGCCTGATTAACCATTGCGTACGTGTGCACAAAAATTATCGATAAAACGAGTATGATTATTCCAAGAATCAAGGTATATCCGAGTACGCTTGAAACGCCTTTCCTGTTTTTGAGCTCTTTAATGACCGTTTTACCTTCTGTTTTACCGTATATCGCACTCATGCCAGCCATATCAATCACTCTCAGTAAATTGAAACGTTTATCCAGTGCACGACCAGCGTAACGTTTCCACTTGCAGTGGCAGTAACGGTATCTCCACTCACGGTTACCGCAAAGCCGCTGTCTTTCAGGTAGTTTTCCCACGCCTGTGGAAATTCGGTCTGTACTACCAGCTTTAAGTATGAATCCGCGTAGTCGTGTACTTCGGTAGAGTTGTAACTCAGCAGAACGTTCGCAATTCCGTAACCTCCTGCAGAGCCTGTGCCTGAGATAGCGGGTACGGTAACGACAACGTTCCCACCCGCAACCTTAATGAGGGGGGGATAGACCATCCAGCTCCTGCTGCCATCACTCTCCCAGACTCCACCCAGCTCCACCGCCACCTTCCAGTTTCCCGATGTGTAAAGCAGCTCTCCCGGTTTTTCTGGAACGTAACCCAGTTTTTTACCGTTTACGTAAACGTACAGTGTGCAGCTCTTCGAGACGCTTAAAGCTCCACCCGATGGCGGAAACTTCAGGGTCGTACACGGCTCAACGTCTGAAGAAACGACTTCTATTTTCTCTTTTGCAAACACCATCGACGAAATGACGTTTCTCATCTTTACCTTTTCCTGCCCGGACATTATTACCGGATACCCGTAGGAGAGCATGACGGAGATAGTTATGGCTATTATGATCAAAATCAAAAGGTTTCCGAAGACTTCTGAGACCGCTCTGGAATTCACTTAACTCACCTCATTTAAGCTCAAAACTCGCAGACTTCGTTACGGTAACGTTTAGCTCTTTGACAGGCAGAGGAACGGTAACAGTTCTGGAGTTTACCACGTCAAAGTAAGTCACGTTTGAGACGTTAACGACATCTGTCAGAACCACTCCGGTTCTGGTCGTGGTAATCGTTATGCTACCCGTCCAGCTCTGGTTGATTCTCACAACCGGAAGCGTCCAGGAAACAACGGTCCCATTCGCAGTTTTCGTCACGTTTCCAGTCGTTGAGAGCACTTCAACACCGGGAGGTATAACATCAGTAACGGTTACGTTTTCGGCTACTTTCGTAAAGACGTCTCTTGCTATGGACTTGTAGATTTCCTTCAGCTCCTGAGCGCTGGCGGCAAAGTAGAACTTACCCCCGGTGATTTCCGCTATTTGCCTTAGAAGAGTTGCGTTTGCATCTGTTCCGTAACCTATCGTGTAGATTATGTAGCCCTTGCTTTTCGCTATTTCCGCTTCGTAAATAGCATCCGAGATCGCCTGTCTGACGTTGTAGTGACCTGCCAGATCTATGTTGGGATTTCCGTCGGAGAGGAGAATTATGACGTCAACTGCAGGGCTGTTTTTACTGTTGCCAAAGCTGTCGAGCTCGTTTATTGCGTAACTCAACCCTGAAGCCATTGGAGTTGCTCCATCAGCAGTTATCGTATCTATGGATCTGTTCACAAGATCTGTATCGTTGGTTGGCGGATTCACAACGTAGGTGGCATAATAGTCGTTGAACTTTACAACACCAACGTAGTCGTACTTTCTCAGCATTCCGTTAAACGTCTTGGCAGCAATTTTTGCAGCGTCTATTTTCGGTATGTACGAATTGAGGTAGTATCCTGCAGTTGTGTCTGGAGGTAAACTCGGAACGACATACGCCGTATAGCCGGCTGACGGGTTGGTTATGTTTATCCAGCTGTTCGCAGAGCTAACGTAGTATGTGCCAGTAAAGTTGTCTTTCAGCCACAGGTATAGACTCGTACTCTGAACTGGAATTAGCTGTACATAGAGCTTAGTTGCCTCCTCTGGAACAGTTATTCCATAAGCGTTATACGTTTTGCGTGCAACGACAGAGGTGCTGTAGACTGTGCCGTAGATTTCAAACCAACTGACGAAGTAACGTCCCGAGTAAACCTGAACGCTGACGGTTTCATCGGACTTCGGATTAAGGTCGTTTATCGCCAAATACCACGTGCCCGTATCCGGGTTGGTGATTACGTAACCGTAACCGTACTGACTCCCGTTTAACCAGACGTCTGAGGCCTGCACGAAGTAGTTTTGATTCGGGGACTTAACGTAAAGGGATATTGGTCTTACGCCGTACTCGTTGTAAAAGCTGTCGAAATCGCTGGTTGTAACAAAGATCAGGTAGTCGTAATTGCTGTTGTTTATGTTAAACCTGACAATTGCCGGAGAAGAGGTAACATTTCCAGCTGTACTTGAAAGTGGTGTGGGCCAGTTCATGCTTCCAGACGCATCTATTGTGTGAATAACCGTAATGTTGAGAGAAGTCTGATTTATTCCGTTGCCGAAGAGAAAGATGTTAACAGTTGAGCTCTGTCCGGGTGTGATAGTTGATGGAACCACGTACTTGTTCACGTAGAGTTCTGGTTGTGGATTTGAGGTGACGTTGACTTCAACGCTGTCCGAGCTTACGTAACCAAGGCTATCTTTAACTTCCAGCTTTACCGTGTAGTTACCCGGAGCGCTGAATTTCCAAGTCATTATGCCGGTTTCGGGGTTTACTGGATTGTATTCTTTCCAAGAATTCTGTGAATTCTGTGGTAAAATGGTAACAGTACCGCTACTGCTGCTTATTATCCACCTGTAGTACAGCGTTCCTTCCCCGTACGAATGCGTCATGTCAAGAGTCACGTTCTCTCCGACAGCAGCCTCGGTCGGGTAAACAACTGCCACTGCAGTGGGCAGAATATGAATTGACGAATTGAGAACTATCTCGTGCGTGAATTCGCTGCTGAAAGTCCTTCCCTTGGTTAAGAATCCAAGAGTTGATTTGCCCAGATTAACCTCCTGCTTCCACAGACTTGATTCGACTACAAGCTTACCGTTCTCCAGTGTAACACCGTAGGTTTTTTTGCCCACCGAAGCGGGCATGTAAACCCTGCTTTTGACAACTCCGTTTTTTGGAGATATTAAAAGCATATCAGTTATCTGAGCTGAGATTTCACTTGCGACGTCCTGAAACTGGTTTTTCATGGCATTTGCAGTTGGCATTCGGGACATCAGAGTGTTCAGCTGGGGAACTATGAACGCCATGAGCAGGGCAAGTATTCCGATTATCAGGATGTATTCCACAAGTACGGACACTCCGCTTCTATCACACAACAACTGTCTCCGTATCTTCATAATCAACACCTGAATTGAAAAATATTATTTTAACTGTGTAACATGAAATTTGATAGGAGCTTGTATATTTTACATCGAGCACATCTATGCTCGCATAACAGCCGTGTTCAGCATAGAGCCTTTCAACCTGCTGATCAATCTTCTGTGCGTACTCTAAAAATCCAGATGGGTTTGATCTGGCGCAGTTTTTCAGGTCAACCAGCGCTATTCTTCTGAGGTTTTCTATGGAATACTTGGGGAAAGTCAGCTGGGCTGTAGTGCTCTCCATTCCCGCAAGTACGTTCTGCGTGTAAACCAGTGATAACTCTGCAAGCAGGACTGATATGAACAGCGTCAGGATTATAATTATCTGACCCCTGTTATCCTTCATCAGACCCGCCATAACGTTAACCTCACCTCCACGACAACAGGATAGCTACCGCTTTCAGGAGCTGTGCTGACGAACGGAGAACCGCTAACGAAGTCCTTGCTGTCCAGAACAATGTACCTCGAAGCCGTAACGGTGTTTGAAGACGGGACGAAGTTCGTGAGATCCAATTTTTCAACTTTTTTCGTCGTGTAGTTGTAGTAGTAAACAGCAAAGTTGAAACCCACGTCCTTCGGCAAACACTCTTTCGTGGCGTTTACGAGGGGTGCAACGACCTCTTCAAAATCGCTTGAATTTAAGTGCTCCAGCACGTATTCCAGTGTATCGTTTGTGGGAGAAGATGGGTTGTCCAGTACCCTGAGCGTGTCTTTTGCGTACTGGCTGAGCTGAACATCTGCCACCTGCGTGGATTGAGGTGCTATTATCAGAGTTGAGCGAAAGAGAAAGTAAGCCACCACCAGCAAGAGCAGAGCTGCCGCTATGCTTTCTAAAGTGAAAGCCTGAGCTTTACAGTCCGATTTAATCAATTTAACGTCAGTAAACGCTTTCAAAGAATCACCTCCGCGTTACCAGACACAGACGACGAGTTTAGCCACAATCCTGCCAGCAACGTACTGTCCGGCACTCGAGTAAATCAGATAACCTGCCAGATTGTGGGAGATAACGGTCAGATTAACGGCGTTTCCCGGAATATTTCCGGATATCTGATTTGCCAGACTGTAAACTCCCGGAGCAAGGTTACCCCCACTTGCAGGAATTCTGAGTATTTTCTGTCCGCCCCACCCTTTACCCCTGCTAATTTTTACGATTATCCAGCTACCCATTCCGTTACCCCAAACTCCGGTTTTTGTAACAACAAACGTGAACACGCCTACGGGAGCTGTAACGTTCAGAATTTTCGTTTTATTTACTCCCGGTTTCGAAGTTGTGAGGTTGTAAACGAAAGAAGCGTTGTCGAAGTAAACGATTCTCTCGTACCTAACAACATCTCCATAACTGGGTACGGGTTTTCCTATCAAGAGGAGAGGTTTTCCGTTGTAGTACGAGTAAACAGGGCTGGAAGAGTTACTGTACAGGTACTGCAGTGATATGTTGTAGTTACCAATTCCAAACATCTCCGCTATGCTGTCGTATCCCTTCTGCTCGTACATTTCGGAAAAGTTCATTATCTTGGATATCAGCAGCTCTCCGGGG
>JALVYA010000213.1 GCA_027038095.1 Archaeoglobaceae archaeon | reverse complement strand
TGTTCATGCAACCGCATGAAATCGCTGCGAGCACGATCAGCATGATGGCAATTCCGAATTTTGCCTTCACGAGGCATCACCCACCCTTATCAGTCTTTTTGCCTTGCCCTTCGACCTCTCTATACCTCCCGGATTGAGAGCGACGAGTTTTGGCTTGAAGCCGAGAAATTCCTTTATGTCTTTGAGAATTGGTCCGGTCAGGCTTTCATCTCCCTCAAACTTCACGACTATTCCGTTTCCAACCTCTATCTGGTAGTGTCTGATTCCATATGATGCGAGAATTGCCTCGATGTCGGCGGGGTAGAACTTTACGCCCCTGTAAATCACCATGTCGTCGGTTCTTCCCCTTATCCTCTTTATCGTCATGTGCTCTATCCCGCACTCACACGGCTCTCTGCTGAGAACGGCACTAACCTCTCCACTTCTGTACCTAATCAGGGGCATCGCCTCTCTTGTGAGTGAAGTGTAAACGACTTCTCCTTCCTCACCTTCGTCGAGGACTTCTCCCGTTTCCGGATCTATTACCTCCACCACGTAGTGATCCTCCCAGACGTGCAAACCTTTCCTCATCCTGCATTCGAAGCCTGTTGTTCCGACACCACCCATTTCCGTCAATCCCGGTATGTCGTAGGCAGTAGCTCCAAAGCTCTCCTCAATCTGCTTTCTCATTTCCTCAGTCCATGGCTCGGCTCCGAGCAGAAGCCTAGATATCGGCAGTTCTCTCAGATCCACGCCCATTTCTTCAGCAACTTCCGCTATTCGTAACGGATAGCTTGCCGTGGCGCAGAGGACTGTGGTGCCAAAGTCCCTCATAAACTTGACCTGATTTCTCGTATTTCCAGCTCCGAGCGGTATGACGAACGCATCTATAGCGTCTGCTGCGAAGTGAAAACCGAATCCACCGTTCCACAGGCCAAAAGCGGGGGTTATCTGTATGATGTCTCTTGACGTAATTCCGGCTATGTGAAAAGCTCTCAGCATAAGCTCCTTCCACCTTTCGACGTCGCCTCTCGTGTACGGTATTATCACTGGCTGACCCGTTGTTCCACCGCTCATCTGGACTCTAACTATCTCCTCTTTGGGAACGCAGCACATTTTCAGCGGATAGCTTTCCCTCAGCTCCTGTTTTACCGTGAGCGGGAGTTTCGTTATGTCCTCAACCCCCTTTATTCTGTCTATGTCCACTCCGTGCTCCTTGAACTTCTTTCGATAAAACGGACTTTTCCAGAATGCGTATTTTACGATAGCCCTGAACCTCCTGTTTTTTACCTCCTCAATTTCCCTTTTAGACAGGTAAACGCCTTTTCTCGCAAGCTCAACAAGCTCCATTGAATCACCTCTGCCGGGTTCGTTCAGGTAGTATTTAAATTTTCTCAAATTCTGGGATTTATCTTTTGTTACAGGCATACACCGCAATTTCTCAAGATTTTCTCGTTTTATAGGAATTTATTTTTTAATGTTTAGCACGAATA
The DNA here is from genome assembly GCA_027038095.1 of Archaeoglobaceae archaeon. Taxonomy (GTDB): domain Archaea; phylum Halobacteriota; class Archaeoglobi; order Archaeoglobales; family Archaeoglobaceae; genus WAPX01. The sequence goes on along the minus strand of JALVYA010000213.1, from coordinate 5,208 downwards.
TTTTTCTGTATTATTTATCCATCCTATATTTTATTTAATTATTAATTTGAATTATTAAAATTGAGAATAAAAGTAGAGAACGCATTATCACTGCATCACTGAAAGCGCCGGAAAATTAACGCAAAAAGTTGCAGGAAAAACAGTAAAAAATTGCCTAGCAGCTCAGATTTCCGCCTCGAAATCTGTAACTGAGTACGGGAAGTCTGATATTCCTCTGCTCCTCAAAACTTCTCTCGCGAGCAGCCAGTATACGAGAGCCAAAGCCTTTCTACCCTTGTTGTTTGTTGGTATGACGAGGTCAACGTTTGCCGCTGAGTTGTTGGAATCGCAGAGGGCAACCACCGGTATTCCCACGTCGGTCGCCTCCTGAACGGCCTGACTGTCTATTGCCGGGTCTGTAACGACAACGACATCTGGCTCTATGTACTCCTTCAGTATCGGGTTCGTCAGAGTTCCGGGAACGAACCTGCCAACCCTGTACTCAGCACCAGTAACTTTGGCAAACATCATCGCCGGTTTCTGACCGTACTGTCTTGCAGAAACGACAAGAACCTTTGACGGCTCGAACCTTGCAAGGAACTTCCCTGCTATTCTCAGCCTTTCGTCCAGCTGTTTTATGTCGAGAACGTACAGACCGTCAGGTCTCACCTTGTATATGAACTTCCTCATGTCACCGGTTTTAACCTGAGTGCCTATGTGCACACCAGCAGCCAGGTACTCATCCGGCGAAATCAGATACTCGTAAACCTCCTCACTTTTTCCCTCTTTATCCTTCACCATCATCTTCTCTCCCTCTCTTCCCTCTTACCGAATTATCCGAATTCCAGCGATTTTGAAGATTTGCCTCACAACTTCGGAATGTTGAGCTTATTAAGGTTTCCGTTAAAACAAATCACTCCTTTCGAGCCAGACAAATTTGTTTTTTCTCCTCTTAACGGTTATGGGAATTACGCCCCTTTCAAACTCCTCTCTCGCAATTTCTAAGGGATTCGTACTTCTGGTCTCTATGAGAACAGGTGCACCCATGGCTATCTGAAGGGCCCTCGCACCTATTATCCTTGCTTTTTCAAAACGCGTGTAGTCGAAAGGAAACAGCCTTTTGTTAGAGGAAACTGACGTCTTACCACCCCCACGGGAAAAGTCAGGGTTAAAGCCCCACTAAAAAAGTGGGGCCGCCGAGATTTGAACTCGGGTCACGGCGTCCCGAACGCCGCAGGATCACCAGGCTACCCCACGGCCCCTCTCAGGTTAGCGAATTCTTCAATTATGGACTTGTGCGTCAGAAACATCCTTCTGCAACAGTACCTTTTTATTCCAAGCTCATCCAGAGCCTCTTTTGGGTTTTTACCTTCTTCGAGTTTTTTTCTATATTCTTCCCAGAGGTGTCCTATTACGGCTCCACAGGTGAAACATCGAACGGGAAACATATAAATTCACCTGTAAGATGTCTGCCTCCTTTTTCTCGCACCTCTTCCACCCTGTTTTTTGGGCTCTTTCCTTCTGGTGTCGTTTACGAGCAGAGTCCTGTCGTATTCGAGGTAAACTTTCTTCAAACTCTCGTCACCGCTCCACTCCACGAGCCCCCTTGCTATTGCTGTCCTCGCAGCCTCGGCCTGAGCCATAAATCCTCCACCGCTTACGTTTACGTCTATGTCCACGACTTCTGCCAGCTTCTTGGCCATTATAACTGGCTCCATCACTATTTTCCTCGCAATTTCGGGCTGAAGGATTTCAACGGGAACCTTGTTGATCCTGATCCTCCCTTTTCCATCTCTAACTCTTGCTCTTGCTATTGCGTTCTTCCTCTTACCGCTTGTGAGCACGATTTTCATACACTCACCTCAGGCTTTAACTTTTTCAGCTTTTTCAATTCTGTATCCGAGGTACTCGCTAACTTCACCGAGAGTTACGTACTTCTCAGCTTTAGAAACTTTTTCCAGCAGAGCACATTCAACTTTTTCAATACCGGAATTCTTAAGCTCTTCCGGAACACCGATGAAGACCTTGAGGTTCTTTAAAACTTCTCTGCCTCTCCTGTTCTTCGGGAGCATACCTCTGACAGTCCTCTTGAATATTTTCTCCGGATGTCTCGGGAAGTAAGGGCCTTTCTCCTTGCTTCCCCTCTCGTACTTCTCCCTGTACCTTTCAAAAACCATCTGTCTATCTCCTGTAATCACGACTTTTTCAGAATTCACGACGACTATTTTTTCTCCCCTCAAAAGGCTTTTGGCTATTACACTGCAGAGCCTTCCGAGGATGTGCCCTTCGGCATCGATAACCCGGTAATCGTCGCCGAGAAGCTTAATAACCCTTTTAACGTTTACGCTCATAACTCTCACCCCAGCAAATCAGCAGATGATTCTGAAATTGCCCTCCATTTTTGAAGCTTCCTCAAGAGTGAAACACTTGCCTCCGCTCTCCTCAATTTTCCTTTTCGCACTCTCGGAGAACGAAAGGGCTGCCACCATGATCGGCTTTGTCAGCTCTCCACTGCCGAGAACTTTTCCCGGTACCACAGCTATTTCCCCGTCAAGCAGGTATTTCTCTATTTTGGAAACGTTCACCTGAGCATAAAGTCTTCTCGGTTTCGCCAACCTCTTCGCTATATCCTTCCATAACGGCTTTTCGTTTGAAAGCAGGTTATCGATCAGTCTAACCAGATTGGGATCCGTTTTTCTCCTCTGCAGTTTCCTAACCCTGCTCATTTCATTCACCCCGGCTGACAGTTAAATTAAATTGCTGAACCCGTGCACTGCACCGGATACTGAGTGTGGCTCTATGAGACGGTGGGTATTTAAAGATAACTGTGCAGCACTTTTTATGCTGAAGAAACTGCCGGAAAAACCTTTCCTCTATGCAATCACAGACGAAAGTGTGCATACACACGTCGAGGTTGCGAGAGGAGCCCTCGAGGGTGGAGCGAGAGTAATACAGTACAGGGAAAAAAGAAAGAGTGGGAGAGAAATGTACAGCGAGGCAAAGAAAATAAAAGAACTGTGCGAAAGCTACGACGCACTGTTTGCCGTGAACGACAGACTCGACATCGCCTTAGCGGTTGAAGCAGACTGTTTACACGTAGGACAGGACGATTTACCCTTTGAAGTGGCGAGAGAGCTCTTTCCCTCCATCCTCGGCGTATCCGTCAAAACCGTGGAACAGGCCAAGAAAGCTGAAGAATTCGCAGACTACGTTGGAGCCGGGGCTGTTTTCCCGACGAAAACGAAGGACAGCAGGGTTATTGGTCTGGAGGGGCTGAAAAAGATCGTGGAGAGCGTTTCAGTACCCGTTGTGGGTATAGGTGGTATAAATGCGGAGAACGTAAAAGAGGTTGTTAAAGCTGGAGCCTCTCCAGCAGTTGTCTCGGCAATAGCTCACGCGCCAGACGTCAGAAAAGCCACGGAGAGGATTTTGAAGGCAATGCTCGACTGTTAAACCGTTAAAGTTGGAACGTTATTGACCTTAAAAAAACGGATCAATCAGGACAAAAACTCGTGACACCTGCAGATTCGACACCGGTCGTAAAAAATATTAATTCCCGGACTGCCGAGATAGACTGGTGGTTAGATGAAGGTTAAAATAGTTGACCTGACTCTGAGAGACGGACACCAGTCTCTGCTTGCAACAAGAATGAGAACGAGAGACATGTTACCGATTCTCGAAACTTTTGACTCATCCGGAATATACTGCTTCGAAGTGTGGGGCGGTGCCACCTTTGATTCGTGTCACAGGTTCCTCAACGAGAACCCGTGGGAGAGGTTGAGAGAGATCAGAAAGAGGGTGAAGAACGCCCGGATTTCCATGCTGCTCAGAGGACAGAATCTGGTGGGTTACAAGCACTACCCGGATGACGTGGTTGTGAAGTTCGTTGAAAAGACTGCAGAGTACGGAATGGACATTTTCAGAATATTTGACGCCTTAAACGACGTCAGAAATCTTGTAACCTCCATAAAGACTGCAAAGAAGTGTGGAGCTCACGTTCAGGGAACAATATGCTACACGATAAGTCCGGTGCACACGATCGAAAAGTACGTGGAGATAGCGAACCAGCTCGCCGAACTCGAAGTGGACTCAATCTGCCTGAAGGACATGGCGGGATTGCTCTCTCCAAAAATGGCTTACGAGCTTGTAAGGACTTTGAAGAAGGAAGTAGGATTGCCTGTGGATGTTCATTCCCACTACACGAGTGGCATGGCTTCGATGGCTCTGCTGAAAGCGGTTGAAGCCGGAGCCGAAATGATAGACACGTGCATGTCCCCGCTGAGCATGGGAACTTCTCATCCACCAACTGAAAGCATGGTTTACGCACTCGAAGAGCTCGGATACGAAACAGGAGTTGACCTCGACGTCCTTCTCGAAGTAAGAGATTACTTCATGAAGATAAGGGAGAAGTACGCCGGCTACCTGAACCCGCTGTCAACGATACCAGATGCAAACGTTCTCGTTTACCAGATACCGGGTGGAATGTTCTCCAACCTCATAGCCCAGCTGAAGGAACAGAACGCCCTCGACAGGTTACCGGAGGTTCTGAAGGAGGTTCCGAGAGTCAGGGAGGAGCTCGGCTATGTTCCGCTCGTAACACCAACAAGCCAGATAGTTGGCGTTCAGGCTGTGCTGAACGTTCTCACCGGTGGAAGGTACAAGGTCATACCGAAGGAGACGAGAGATCTGGTAAGAGGAATGTACGGCAGGACTCCGGCTCCCGTAAAGGAGGAGATACTCAGGAAAGTTCTTGGAGACGAAAAGCCAATAGAGTGCAGACCCGCTGATTTGCTTGAACCGGAATTCGAAAAGAGAAAGGCTGAGCTCGAGAAGATGGGGATAGAGGCGACGGACGAGAACGTTCTGATTTACGCACTTTTCCCGCAGACGGGCTTGCAGTTCCTCAAAGGAGAGCTGGAAGAAGAGCCGTTCCCGACTGCTACCAGTTTCGGCGATATAGAGGGAGAGTTCGAGGTGGAGTACGAGGGTTCGGTGTACAGTGTTAAGGTAAAGCCAGCTTAATCATAATATTTTATTTTTGATGTTCAGAACGATAAACGTGGCAGAGTGATGTGCACAGCTTTATAGCCCAGCGTTATCCTGTGTCGAAAAAGAATATATACCGGATTGCGTGAAAGTAAAACAGTTCTGCATGGCCCGGATGGGGTAGAGGTTATCCTCTGGGACTGTGGATCCCAGGAGCCGGGTTCGAATCCCGGTCCGGGCCCT